>NZ_JAIGQA010000135.1:0-23938 GCF_019733245.1 Streptomyces sp. WAC04114 | reverse complement strand
CGCCCCTCCCCCGGTCCTGCCCGTCACCCGGCCTTGGCCTCGCCACCGCTGCCGTACAGCACCCGCACCAGGGACTCGTACGTCACCCCGTGGTCGGCGAGGACCTCGGCCGGCACACCGGGACGCAGCGTCAGGGCGAGCAGGAGGTGCTCGTCCCCGATATGCCGGTCCCGCTGGGCGAGAGCGACCCGCAAGGATCGCTCCAGCACCTCCTTGGCACCCCGGCCGAAGGAGACCCGCCCCGACCACCGCCCCTTGCCCTTCCGTTCACCCGCCAGGGCACCGACCCCGTGCGCCTCCTCCACCCGGGCGACGATCTCCTCCACGTCGATCCCCAGCCCGGCCAGCGCGTCGGTCTCGGCCTGTGTCAGCCCGGCCCGCCGCCGCGCCTCACGCAGCGCCTCCCGCACGGACGGCTCCCGCCGCTCGTCGAGCCCGAGAGCGACGAGCGCGAAGGACCCGCGGCTGCCCTCCCGGTCGAGCAGCGCCAGCAGCAGGTGCTCCGGCTCCACACACCGCCCGCCCCCACCGCTCCCCTCCACATACGCATAAGCGCCCTTGACCACGTCCCTGGCGTCTTTCGTGAACCGCTCGAACATCAATGCCTCCCGTACTTCTTGTGCACGGCCTGCCTGCTCACACCGAGTTCGGTGGCGATCTCCTGCCACGACCAGCCCTGATTGCGCGCATTGCGCACCTGTACGGCTTCCAACTGCTCCAGCAGCCGACGCAGCGCGGCGACGGCCCGTAGGCCGACCCGTGGATCACGGTCACCCGCACGCTCGGCCAGATCGGTCGCTTCAGTCATGCCGTCAACCTACATTGACAACCCGCTACCGTCAACCACAGTTGACAAACGAAAACGGCCGGCCCACCCCGGACCGACCGTCAACGCATCTCGAGCAAGCTCAGGGACTCGTCAGCACGACCTTCCCGAACTGCTCACCCGAAGCCAGCCGTTCGAAGCCCTCTCGTGCCCGGTCCATCGGCATGACCTCGTCGATGACGGGCCGCACCCCGGTGGTGGCGCAGAACGCGAGCAGGTCCTCCAGCTCGTCCTTGGTGCCCATGGTGGACCCGACGACCTTGAGCTCCAGGAAGAAGATCCGGGTCAGCTCTGCGTGGGAGGGCCGGTCGCCACTGGTGGCACCGGAGATGACCAGCGTGCCGCCGGGCTTCAGCGACTTCACGGAGTGGGACCACGTCGCAGCCCCGACGGTCTCGATCACGGCGTCGACCCGCTGCGGCAGCCGCGCCCCGGACTCCACGGCCTCCACAGCCCCCAGCTCCAGGGCCCGCTTCCGCTTGGCCTCGTCCCGGCTGGTGGCGAAGACCCGGAGCCCCGCGGCCTTCCCCAGCACGATCGCCGCCGTGGCGACACCGCCACCGGCACCCTGCACCAGCACGGAGTCCCCGGGGCGTACGCCCGCGTTGGTGAACAGCATCCGATACGCGGTCAGCCACGCCGTCGGCAGGCAGGCCGCTTCCGCGAAGGAGAGCTCCTTGGGCTTGGGCAGGATGTTCCAGGTCGGCACGGCAACGCGCTCGGCGAAGGTGCCCTGGTAGCGCTCGGTGAGGATCGACCGGGGTTCCTTCGGTCCGACCCCGTGCCCGCTCTGTCCGATCACGGAGTGCAGGACGACTTCGTTGCCGTCCTCGTCGACGCCGGCGGCGTCACAGCCGAGGATCATCGGCAGCTTGTCCTCTGCGAGGCCCACGCCACGCAGGGACCAGAGGTCATGGTGGTTGAGGGAGGCGGCCTTGACCGTGACGGTACTCCAGCCGGGACGGGCCTCGGGAGCGGGACGCTCTCCCAACTCCAGGCCGGACAGCGGCTGGTCGCGGTCGATTCGGGCGGCGTAGACAGCGAACATGACCTTGACGATAGGTTCCCCGAGGAACCGAAGGAACCATCCACCCCTGTGAGACATGCCCTCTTGCCAGGTGGGCAGCAGTGTTGTGCGCATGCGAGGCGGGACCCGCCCGCACCCGCCGTCGTACGCAAGGGGCCGGACGGGCACCCCCGGCGCGGCCCCGATCCACACCCATGCCCGGCGACCGCGGCGCGAAGGCGAAGGCGACCGCGACGCGAAGGCGAAGGGGAAGGCGAAGCAAACGGGCGCCCCCCACCCGCACGCCACCCGAACAGCCCAACGCCAACGCAAAGAAGTGGCCCCGCCCGATCCCGGGCGGGGCCGCATCACACCAACGTCAGGGTCGGCCTCAGCGCCGCGCCACACCCTCGGCCCGAGCAGCCGCCGCCACCGCGGCCGTGACCGCCGGGGCGACCCGCTCGTCGAACGGCGACGGGATGACGTAGTCGGCGGCGAGATCGTCCCCGACCACGGCGGCCAGCGCCTCCGCGGCGGCCAGCTTCATCCCCTCGGTGATCCGGGAGGCCCGCACCTGCAGCGCCCCCGCGAAGATCCCGGGGAACGCGAGCACGTTGTTGATCTGGTTCGGGAAGTCCGACCGCCCGGTCGCGACGACCGCCGCGTACTTGTGCGCGACCTCGGGATGCACCTCGGGGTTCGGGTTCGCCATGGCGAAGACGAACGCGCCCTTGGCCATCGTCGCCACCGCGGACTCCGCGACCGTGCCACCGGAGACGCCGATGAACACATCGGCCCCCTCCAGCGCCGCTTCCAGCGACCCGGTGATCCCGGCCTTGTTCGTGTACCCGGCCAGCTCCTGCTTCACCGGCGTGAGGTCGTCCCGGTCCGCCGACACGACACCCTTGCGGTCGGCCACCGCGACATCCCCGATCCCGGCCTCGACCAGCATCTTCGCGATGGCGACACCCGCCGCGCCCGCGCCGGAGATGACGGCCCGCAGCTCCCCTATGGCCCGCCCGCTGAGCCGCGCGGCGTTCCGCAGGGCGGCCAGCGTCACCACGGCCGTTCCGTGCTGGTCGTCGTGGAAGACCGGGATGTCCAGCCGCTCCTGGAGCTTGCGCTCGACCTCGAAGCACCGAGGTGCCGAGATGTCCTCCAGGTTGACGCCGCCGAACGACGGCGCGAGCCGCACCACGGTCTCGACGATCTCGTCGACGTCCGTGCAGGCCAGGGCGATCGGAACCGCGTCCACGCCGCCGAACTGCTTGAAAAGAATCGCCTTGCCCTCCATCACCGGGAGGGAGGCCTCGGGCCCGATGTCACCGAGGCCCAGCACGGCCGTACCGTCCGTCACGACGGCCACGACCGACGACTTCCACGTGTAGTCGTGCACGAGCTCCGGCTGCTCCGCGATCGCGCTGCACACCTTCGCGACGCCGGGCGTGTACGCCAGGGACAGGTCGTCCTTGTCACGGACCGGCACGGTGGCCTGCACAGCCATCTTGCCGCCGCGGTGCAACGCGAAAGCCGGGTCGAAGGAGTCGAGGGGCTCCGCACTGCCCTCGTGCTCCGTATCGCCGGTCTTGCTCTCGCTGCGAGGATTGACGATCTCCGCTGCCACTTCGTTTTACCCCTTAAATCTTCATTGTTTGAGGGTGGCCACTCCTGGTGAGGGGTGGGCGGGCACCGCGCAGGCCCATGTCGTGCTTGTACGTGTATACGTACGGGCGCGTACGCGACGGGCGCGCCGCACACGCGCCCTGAGCCCCGGATGAGGGGTGTAAGGACCCTTCTTACCGGACGGACGGCATCGGGGACGAGTCCATAACGCGAAGGTCACATGACGCCGCCCTGACGCTTCGTCCAAAACCGGGACAAGGCCTGGACAAACCAGCCACAACCACTCAAGCATCTGCGAAGCCCGCGGCCCCCGTATGGAAATCCCGGGATTTACCGAAGATCTTCCGGCCGGAAGGGGCGATTCCTATACAAGGTCCGGCCGTGATGTACCGGAGTGGTGCGGTTCGGGGGTCGCCCGTTATCCGATTTTGACATGGCTGGCCCCCAGAATCGCGCAGTCCGAATGGCAAGATGCCGTAATCACACGAGGTCGCGACACTCGAAGAGGTGTGCTCTCGTCGACCCACGGCACTGCCGAACCCTTCGGCGTGCCACGGCCGTGCCGAACCCATCGGCGACGGCCCGCCCCATCGGCAACTCCACCCATCCGCCGGAGGAACCCACCATGACCGCAAGCTCCACCCGTCGTACGACCGCCGCGCACTCCCGGCTAGCAGCGGTCGGTGCGATCGCGGTCGCAGGCGCGCTGATGCTCACCGGATGCGGTGACCAGACCAAGGACACCGGCTCCAGCGACACCTCGGCCTCGGCCCCGCTCGCCGACAAGCTGCCGCAGGCCATCCGCGACAAGGGTGTCATCAAGGTCGGCTCCGACATCGCTTACGCCCCGGTCGAGTTCAAGGACAGCTCCGGCAAGGTCGTCGGCATCGACCCGGACCTCGCCGCCGCCATGGGCAAGCAGCTCGGGGTCGACTTCCAGTTCGAGAACGGCACCTTCGACACGCTGATCACGGGTCTGCGCTCCAAGCGGTACGACATCGCCATGTCCGCGATGACCGACACCAAGGACCGCCAGGAGGGCATCGACTCCGACACCGGCAAGAAGGTCGGTGAGGGCGTCGACTTCGTCGACTACTTCACCGCCGGCGTGTCGATCTACACCAAGAAGGGCGACGACCAGGGCATCAAGACCTGGTCCGACCTGTGCGGCAAGAAGATCGTGCTGCAGCGCGGCACCGTCTCCGAGGACCTCGCCAAGGCCGAGTCGAAGAAGTGCCCGAAGGGCAAGAAGATCGCCATCGAGGCCTTCGACAACGACCAGCAGGCCCAGACCCGTCTGCGCGCGGGCGGCGCCGACGCCGGCTCGTCCGACTTCCCGGTCGCCGCGTACGCGGTGAAGACCTCCGGCGGCGGCAAGGACTTCCAGCTGGTCGGCGAGCAGGTCGAGGCCGCCCCGTACGGCATCGCGGTCGCCAAGAACCAGACGGAGCTGCGGGACGCCCTCAAGGACGCGCTCAACGCCGTCATCGAGAGCGGCGAGTACGAGAAGATCATGAAGAAGTGGGGCGTCACCGACGGCTCCATCGACGAAGCCACGATCAACGGCGGCAAGTGACCGCAGCGCAGCGGCACTGAAAGGCAACACCCGTGACTGTTGACATCGACAAGACGCCGGCTGACACGCCCCCGGCCGGACCGGAGGCCATCAAGGCCATCCCGGTCCGGCACTACGGGCGGTACGTCTCCGCCGTCGTCGCCATCGCCCTGCTGGTCGGGGTCGTCTACGCGTTCTCCCAAGGCAAGATCAACTGGGGTGCGATCCCGGACTACTTCTTCGACGACCGCATCCTGGACGGCGTCGGCAAAACGCTCCTGCTGACCGTGCTGTCCATGGTGATCGGCATCGTCGGCGGCGTCCTGCTCGCCGTGATGCGCCTGTCGAAGAACCCGGTGACCTCGTCGATCGCGTGGTTCTACATCTGGTTCTTCCGCGGCACCCCGGTCCTGGTGCAGCTGATCGTCTGGTTCAACCTGGGCCTGGTCTTCGAGTACATCAACCTCGGGCCGTTCTACAAGGACGAGTGGTCGGACTTCATGACCCCGTTCCTGACGGCGCTGCTGGGCCTCGGCCTCAACGAGGCCGCGTACATGGCGGAGATCTGCCGGGCCGGTCTGCTCTCGGTCGACGAGGGCCAGACCGAGGCGTCGCACGCGCTGGGCATGAGCCACTCCAAGACGCTGCGCCGGATCGTCATCCCGCAGGCGATGCGCGTGATCGTGCCGCCGACGGGCAACGAGGTCATCAACATGCTGAAGACGACCTCGCTGGTCTCGGTCGTCCAGTATCCCGAGCTGCTGCGCGCGGCCCAGGACATCGGCCAGACCTCCGGCGCCCCGGCCGAGATGCTGTTCCTTGCGGCGGCCTGGTATCTGCTGATGACGTCGATCTTCAGCGTGGGCCAGTACTACCTGGAGCGGTACTACGCGCGTGGTTCGAGCCGGTCCCTGCCGGCCACCCCGTTCCAGAAGATCAGGGCGAACGTGCTCTCCCTGTCCAGCCGCTCCAAGCCGACGGGAGGCAAGGCATGACCGCCATGGTCAAGGCCGAGGGCGTTCACAAGTCCTTCGGTCCTGTACAGGTCCTCAAGGGCATCGACCTGGAGGTGAAGTCCGGCGAGGTCTTCTGCCTCATCGGCCCCTCCGGCTCCGGCAAGTCGACCTTCCTGAGGTGCATCAACCACCTGGAGAAGATCAACGCCGGCCGTCTGTACGTCGACGGCGAGCTGGTCGGCTACCGGCAGAAGGGCGACAAGCTCTACGAGCTGAAGGACAGCGAGGTCTCGGTCAAGCGCCGGGACATCGGCATGGTCTTCCAGCGCTTCAACCTGTTCCCGCACATGACGTCCGTGGAGAACGTCATGGAGGCGCCGGTCCAGGTCAAGGGCGCGGGCAAGAGCAAGGCGCGGGAGCGCGCGCTGGAGTTGCTGGACCGGGTGGGCCTGGCCGACAAGGCGGGCAACTACCCCTCGCAGCTCTCCGGCGGTCAGCAGCAGCGCGTCGCCATCGCCCGGGCCCTGGCCATGGACCCGAAGCTGATGCTGTTCGACGAGCCGACCTCGGCGCTGGACCCGGAGCTGGTGGGTGACGTCCTGGACGTCATGCGCGACCTGGCCGAGTCCGGCATGACGATGATCGTCGTCACCCACGAGATGGGCTTCGCCCGCGAGGTGGGCGACAGCCTGGTCTTCATGGACGACGGTGTGGTGGTCGAATCCGGTCACCCCCGCGATGTGCTGACGAACCCGCAGCACGAGCGGACGAAGTCGTTCCTGTCCAAGGTGCTCTGACGGTACGCACGGCGAGGGGGCGGTACGGGATCTCCGTACCGCCCCCTTCGCGCGCGCTGCTTCACGGCCGGCAGCAGGGTGTCCGAGGGTGAGCACCACACGGGCCTGGCCTCGCCGAACCCCTTCTCGCGCAGCACGCGCGCGTGCCGGCCGGCCGAGGGCGCGTCGCCGTCCGCGTGCTCGGCGTAGATCTCGTAGCGCCGTGCGTGGGTCCGGCGAGAACGGGGTCCTTCGCCGCGAGCTGCCACCACCGGGCCCGGTCGAGGAGGCCGTCCCGCTTGGCCTGATCCGTGCGGGTGTGCCGCTGTGCCCGCTCCGCCGCGTTGATCCGGGGCGTCGTCTCGTCGATCATGTGGTCCGCGTTCAAGAAGACACCGCCGGCGCGACCTCCTCATAGCCCGAAAGGCACGGGGCCCCACCGAGCATGACCCGGAACCGCTCCTCGCGGTCGGGCAGGTACCACTCCTGCTGCCGGTCCCAGCTCTCCTGCCGAGCGTGCCGGTCGGCGGTGACCTCGGGAGGTCGGCATCCGTCATCGAGCCCCTCCACCTCTCCCTCGTAATACCCTGGAAGCACCATCATCTGTTACAAGTGCCACGCCCCGGACGACAAAGCCCTCCGTAAGGACTACAAGTGGAACTGGCCTATTACTCGGACTATGCCGTGCGCCTCGTCAACACCGAGGAACCGGCCCGGGGCAAGGACGCCCTGACGTCGGTCGAGGCCGTCCGCGATCTGTTCGGGCCCAGCCAGTCGGCGGCCCGCCGCGCCACCGACGCGGACGTGACCCGCTTCCGCTCGGTACGGGCCCGGCTGCGCGCGGTCTTCGAGGCGGCCGACTCGGGCGACGAGAGGCTCGCCGTCGACCTGCTGAACTCGCTGCTGCTGGAGTTCCCGGTGAGCCCACAGATCTCGGGACACGACTTCCGTGACGACGACGGCCGGCCCCTGTGGCACATGCACCTTGCGGACCACCCGTCGAACGCCACCGCGGGCTACGCGGCGATCGCGGCGATGGGCCTGGCGTTCCACCTGACCGAGCACGGCGCCGACCGCCTCGGCCTGTGCGAGGCCGCGCCCTGCCGCAACGCCTACCTCGACACCTCCACCAACCGCTCCCGGCGCTACTGCTCCGACCGCTGCGCGACCCGCGCCAACGTGGCGGCCTACCGCGCCCGCAAACGCCTGGAGGCCGCCCGGCTCGACCTGCCCGAGAAGACGGGCCTGGCCGCCGACAGCGCCCAGCCGAGCAGCGCCCAGGGCGACCGCCGGTCCGGCCTGCGCGGCCGGTAGCGGAACCGGACCCGCCCGAGCACCAGGTCGTCGGGCACGACGCCGTAGTCGGTGCTGTCGCCGCCGGCGTACGCGTTGTCCCCGAGCACCCACCAGCCGCTCTCGCGCCGCTCGGCGACGCGCTTGACGACCAGCAGGTCCTGCTGGAAGGGGTGCCGCAGCACGACGACGTCCCCGGGCCTGACCCGGGCCCCGTAGTGCACCAGGAGCCGGTCCCCGTGGTACAGCGTGGGCACCATGGACGGCCCGGTCACCTCGGCCACCCCGAAGGGCGGGGCCGGCCTCCCCCGCTCGGACTCCTGCGACAGCTCCGGCATCACCCGGCACCTCCCCGGTTCTTCCTCCACCAGTCTCAGTCTCACCCCGGACTTTTGTCCTAAGCCCATGGGGGCACCCGCGAAAAGCCGTCCCTCACGGAGTAAGGTCCCCTGTGAGAAGACGATCACGAGGAAGGAATGCTCCATGCTTTCCCGCCTGTTTGCCCCCAAGGTCAAGGTCAGTGCCCACTGCGACCTTCCCTGCGGTGTGTACGACCCCGCCCAGGCCCGCATCGAGGCGGAGTCGGTGAAGGCCGTGCAGGAGAAGATGGCCGCCAACGACGACCCGCACTTCCAGGCGCGCGCCACCGTCATCAAGGAGCAGCGCGCCGAGCTCGCGAAGCACCACGTCTCGGTGCTCTGGAGCGACTACTTCAAGCCCCCGCACTTCGAGAAGTACCCGGAGCTGCACCAGCTGGTCAACGACACCCTGAAGGCCCTCTCGGCCGCCAAGGGCTCGACCGACCCGGCCACCGGCCAGAAGGCGCTGGACTACATCGCCCAGATCGACAAGATCTTCTGGGAGACCAAGAAGGCCTGACCGCCTTCGTACGGCGAAGGGGCCCGGCCGAGAACCGGTCGGGCCCCTTCGTCGTGCGCGCCGTCAGTGGAACTGAGGGACGATCAGGCAGATCCCGTACGCCACCACGGCCGAGCAGGCCAGGAAACGCAGGGTGGCCTGGCCGAGTGCGGTCCAGTCCGGACGCATGTCCTGCTCCCCTCGTTCAGGCGGCCGTGCCGACCTTGGCCGGCGGCTCGGTGCTGATGCCGACCTCGTGCGCGTCGTTGACGTTGCGCGCGTGCACCGGGTTGCGGAGCGAGATGAGCACGATGCCCGCCGCGAGGGCCGCACCGACCAGCGCGACGACGGCCGTGCCGAGGTCCCCGCCGTTCTGCACGACGGCGGCGGCCAGACCGCCGACCAGCGCGGCGGCGGGCAGGGTGACCATCCAGGCGACCGCCATCCGGCCCGCGACGCCCCAGCGGACCTCCGCGAGCCGGCGGCCGAGCCCCGCGCCGAGGATGCTGCCCGAGGCCACCTGGGTGGTGGACAGGGCGAATCCGAGGTGGGCGGAGGTCAGGATGACGGTCGTGGAGGCGGTCTCGGCGGCGAAGCCCTGCGGCGACTGGATCTCGGTGAGGCCCTGGCCCATGGTGCGGATGATCCGCCAGCCGCCCAGGTAGGTGCCCAGGCCGATGGCGAGACCCGCGGACGCGATGACCCACAGCGGCGGGTCGGCGTGGCGGCCGAGCGCGCCGGCCGAGATCAGGGTGAGGGTGATGACGCCCATGGTCTTCTGCGCGTCGTTCGTGCCGTGGGCGAGGGAGACCAACGAGGCGGAGGCGATCTGGCCGACGCGGAACCCCTTGGTGACGGAGTCCCCCCGGGCCCGGTCGGTGAGCCGGTAGGCGAGGCAGGTGGCGAGCAGTGCGGCGACACCGGCCACGACCGGCGAGGCCACCGCGGGCACCAGCACCTTCTCCACGACCTTCTCGAAGTTGACGCCCTGGCTGCCCGCCCCGACCCACACGGCCCCGATCAGACCGCCGAACAGGGCGTGCGAGGAGCTCGAGGGCAGGCCGACCAGCCAGGTCAGCAGATTCCACAGGATCGCGCCGACCAGACCCGCGAAGATCATGCCCGGGGAGACGAGGGTGTCGTCCACGATGCCGCCCGAGATGGTCCTGGCGACCTCCGTGGACAGGAAGGCACCGACGACGTTGAGAACACCGCTGATCAGGACCGCAGTACGGGGTGCGAGCGCGCCGGTGGCGATGGATGTGGCCATCGCGTTCGCCGTGTCGTGGAATCCGTTGGTGAAGTCGAAGGCGAGCGCCGTGACGATGACAACCGCCACGAGGAACGTGATGTGGTCCATTCCTGAATGCAAACAAGCGCAGTCCAATGGACGGGGAACGGAGCGGCAAGGGCAGTCGAGGTTCACGCGGGTGGCGGTGGCGCGGTCCCTCTACGATCGCGCCCATGAGGATCAGCTGGACGTACGCCTTCATCGACCGCCCGCGTGAGGCCTTCGGCGCCGCCTGCGACTTCTGGACCGCCGTCACGGACACCCGCCTGTCCGAACTGCGCGGAGAGCACGACGAGTTCGTCACCCTGCTGCCCGACGGCGCCGACGCGTGCGTGAAGGCGCAGGCGGTCGGTCCGGGTTCCGGGGGTGCGCACATCGACTTCTGTGTGGACGACGTACCGGAATTCGCCGCCACGGCGGTGCGGCTCGGTGCGGGCGTGACGGCCGACCTGGGGTCGCTCGTCGTGCTGCGCTCGCCGGGCGGGCAGTTGTTCTGCGCGGACCCGTGGCGTGGGCAGGCGTCGCGGCCTGGTGTGGTGCGGGACAGCAGGCTCGACCAGGTGTGCCTGGATGTCCCGGCTTCGGCCTTCGACGGGGAAGTCGCCTTCTGGAGCGCGCTGCTCGACGGCTGGGAGTCGCGGCCGGGCTCCCGTGCGGAGTTCCACGTGGTCGAGCCGCCGCCCGGCCTGCCGGTCCGTCTGCTCCTGCAACGACTCGACGAGGAACGCCCGGCCTCCGCCCACCTCGACCTCGCCTGCGCGGACGTCCCGGCGACCCGGGCCCGGCACGAGGAACTCGGGGCCGCCTTCGTGGCCGCCTTCTCCGGCTGGACGGTCATGCGCGACCCGGCGGGCGGCACGTACTGCCTGACGACCCGCGACCCGGCGACGGGCGGGCGGCGGCGCGGCTAGGGGCTGGTGACGTACGCGCAGGCCCGGGGCGTCGGGCACGGCGGCAGATGCTGGGCATCGCCGGGATCCGTCCGCTCCCAGCCGTAGGGTCCTGGCGGCTCCGTCGAGTCCTGCATCCACAGCGTCAGCCCGCCCGCTACGGCCACGGCCAGCACCCACACGATCGCCGCCAGCCGCCACACGGTGCGGCGCCGCTCCCCCGGTATGCCCATGCCGTACACGCTAGTCCCCCAACCGCGCCGCCCGGGACCGGAGATAGCGCTGCTCGGGCAGGCTGAGGGTCTGCGCGGCCGCCGACTCGTAGGCGGCCCGGGCGGCTTCGGGCTCGCCCGCGCGTTCCAGGAGATGACCCCGTACGGCGTCCAGGCGGTGGCCCTTCAACTCGTCTGCCAGGCAGTCCACTTCGGTCAGCCCCGCGCGCGGGCCGTGGACCATGGCGACGGCGACCGCGCGGTTGAGTCGCTCGACCGGGCCGGGGACCAGGCCGACGAGGACGTCGTACAGGCCGAGGATCTCGGCCCAGTCGGTCGCCTCGGGCGAGGATGCCTCGTCGTGCACGGCGGCGATCGCGGCCCGGAGTTGGAAGGGCCCCGGGCGGCCCTGGGACAGGGCCCGGGTGATGAGCGCGACGCCCTCCTCGATCGCGGCCCGGTCCCAACGGTCGCGATCCTGCTCGTCGAGGGGGATCAGCTCGCCGTGCGGGCCGCTGCGCGCCTCGCGCCGGGCGTCGGTGAGCAGCATCAGCGCAAGCAGGCCGGTCACCTCGCAGTCGCCGGGCAGCAGCCGGTGGACCGTGCGGGTGAGCCGCACGGCCTCGCCCGCGAGGTCACGGCGTTGCAGGGCGGCGCCGGAGGTGGCCGTGTAGCCCTCGTTGAAGATCAGGTAGAGGGTCTGCAGGACGGACGGCAGCCGTTGTTCCCAGCGGTCCGGGCGGCCGAAGCGCACGCGTCGCACCTTCTGCTTGGCGCGGCTGACGCGCTGCGCCATGGTCGCCTCCGGGACGAGGTACGCCCGGGCGATCTCCGCCGTGGTCAGCCCGCCCACGGCGCGCAGCGTGAGCGCGATCTGCGCGGGCGGCGACAGGTCCGGGTGGCAGCACAGGAACAGCAGCGAGAGCGTGTCGTCCTCGCGGGGTGCCCGCTCCCCTGGCGGCGGCGCCGTGAAGGCGTCGCGGGGCGTGAGCGCGGCCGCCCGCTCCTCGCGCTGCCGCCGGGCCTGATCACTGCGCAGGGCGTCGGTGAGCCGCCGCGAGGCGACCTTGATCAGCCAGCCGCGCGGATTGCCGGGCACGCCCTCGTCGGGCCACTGCCCGGCGGCCGCGAGCAGCGCCTCCTGTACGGCGTCCTCGGCGGCGTCGAAGTGTCCGTACCGTCTGATCAGCGCACCGAGGACCTGCGGCGCGTTGGCGCGCAGCAGGTCCTCGATCTCGGGTGTGCTTCTCACCAGCGTGTCCGTCGGCGCCCGGCGGTTGGTCAGATGTCCCCGGAACCGTCCATGATCGGGCGGATCACGACCGGGTAGTCGGGCGCGCCGGCCGGCTGGGGGCAGCGGGCGACGCGTTCGGCGATCTCCGTGACCCGCTCCAGGCTCTCGCACTCCAGGACCCAGTAGCCGGCCAGCAGTTCCTTGGTCTCGCTGTACGGCCCGTCGGTGATCACGGCCTTGCCGTCGTCACCGACGGTGACGTGCCGGGTCTGTGCCGGCTCGGCCAGGCCCTGCCCGTCGACGAGCTCACCGCTCTCGGCCAGGTCGTCGTTGATGGCGCCCATGTAGGCGAACATGGTCTGCAGCTCCTCCTCGCTCCAGGCCGGGGAGTCCGCGGACGCCTTGCCGCGCATGGCGTCGTAGTCCGCCTGTGTGCCCTGCACCATGACCAGGTACTTCATCAGTCCGCTCCTTCGGCTCTCACCGCCCCGGTGGGCGGTTCTTCACAAGGGACGTCGGAGCCGGGCCGTGCATCTCGACACGGGCTCAGGAATCTTTCGCGGCGGTTTCTCCCGGGGCCGGTTCGGGCGGGCTCGTGGCAGGCGGGGCGGTGGCCCCGGCGGGCCGGTCGCCTTCCTGGGGCCGGGTGTCCTGGCCTCCGTCGCCGCTGTCGCCGTGGCCGGTGTCGCGGTTGGCGGTGCCTTCCGCGTCGTAGGCCCCGCACTCGGGGTTGTGGCACGGGCCCGCCACCCAGAGCGGGACCCATGTGCCCAGCGTCTTGTGGCGCCGGACGACTGTTTCCACTGGCTGTCCGCAGGTCGGACAGACGTGTTGGTCGCTGCCCATGACCTCAGAGTAGGCCGGTCGGAGGCTCAGCGCTTCCTGCTGTACGTGCGCACCAGCGCGCCGTTGCCGAACGTGCGCACCGATTCCAAGGTGAAGTCCACGATCGTGACGCCGGAGCCGAACATCGGCATGCCCGCGCCGTACACCAACGGGTAGGTCTTGATGACGAGCTCGTCGACCTCGTCGAGCAGTTCACCGGCGACCGTGGATCCGCCGCACAGGTAGATGCCGAACTCGCCGTCCTCCGCCTTCAGTTCGCGGACCTTGCCGACCAGGTCGCCCGAGATGATCTCGACGTTCGGGTCGGGCGACTCCGTCAGGCTGCTGGAGGCGACGTATTCGCGCAGGTGGGCGTAGGGGCTGGTGATGCCTTCCTTCAGGGCGAGGTCGTAGCTGGCCCGCCCCTGGACGATCGTGTCGAACCGCCTGTTCGGCAGGTCGTCCATGCCGAGGGCCCGGCGGCCACGGGTGGGCACCGCCTCGGGGTACTCCTGCCGGAAGAACTGGATGAACTCCTCGTCGAGAAGGCGCATCATCGCCGTCGCGTCGCCGCTCGGGTCGCCGATGAAGCCGTCGATGGAGCAGGCGATGTAGTACGTGAGCTTTCGCAAGCCGGGCTCTTTTCGTAGGGTGTCGGGGCAACGACTTCATTTGTAGTACTCCTGCTGTAGTGGTTACAAGGGCTTATGGCGGACCGTCGAAAAGTGGGAGAAGGGATTCCGAATGGTCAGCAACCCCGGGCGCCGGGCCGCGCTCGTCGACGCCGGTGTCGAGGTGCTCGCGCGCGAGGGGGCGCGCGGGCTGACGTTCCGCGCGGTGGACGCGGAGGCCGGCGTGCCCGTCGGCACCGCCTCCAACTACTTCACCGGACGCGCCGACCTGCTCCGGCAGATCGACACCCGGCTGCACGTACGGCTCGCGCCCGACCCCGACGTGGTCGCCGGCCTGATGACCCGGCCGAAGGACCGCTCGCTGGTCACGGCCTTCATGCACGACCTCATGGCCCGCGCCACCCGCGACCGCACGGGCTATCTGGCCCTCATGGAGCTGCGCCTGGAGGCCACCCGGCGCCCCGAACTGCTCGCCTCGTACACCAAGTCGGTGCGCGGGGACCTGGACGAGGCCATGGAGTTCCACCGCACGGCCGGGCTGCCCGGCGGGGACGAGTCCGTCGCCGTGCTGTACCTGGCCATGCTCGGGCTGCTCCTTGAGCACCTGACGCTGCCGGGCGTGCTGGACGGAGCCCTCCCCGGAGTGAGTATGCCGGACGGGCTGGTGGAGCGGATCGTCGCGACGGTACTGCCGGAGGAGGGCCGGGCCGGCGAGCCGGGCGGGGGCTAGAACCGGTTACGAGGGGTGCCGCCCGGGGCTGCCGTTGCGGCGCGGGACCGGGGGCTCGAGGGCAGGACCCGGGGGTTGGATCGGGGGCAGAGCGGGATGTGGCGGGTCAGGACCGGGGGCTTGCCGGCACACCCTGGGCGGGCAGGTGCGGCCTGGGTTCGCGCCACATGGGCCACATCGCCGGGCCGTCCGGCAGGTCGAGGACCGGTCCCGCGAGCTCGAAGCCGAGACGCTCGTACAGCGCGCGGCTGCGGGCGCTGCTGGCTTCCAGGTAGGCGGGCAGTCCCTCGCGGTCGCAGCGATCGAGGACGGCCTCGATGAGCGCGGTACCCAGCCCCTCTCCCTGGCGGCCGGGTGCCACACCGATCATCCAGAGGTACTCGTGGGCCCGCCCGGCGGGGTGGACGGCGGCCGTCAGCCGGCCGATCGCCTCGATGCGCTCGTTGTCCGGGTCGACGGCCTCGCGTACCTGGGCCGGACCTTCGTCCTCCCCGGCGTCGCCATCGCCATGACCCTCGTGGCCATGGCCCTCGTCGGCGGGCACGGGAAGCCACAGCGCGCAGGCCGAGCCGTCCTCCGTGACATCGATGCGGCCGGCCGCGAGCACGATGCCGGTGAAGGCGGCCATGAGCGCGGGGTGCTTGGCACGGCGCTCCGCCACGCCCGGGAAGACCCAGCCGCTCACGGGGTCGTCCTGGAACGCGTCGTCCAGAAGCCGGACGATCAGCTCCCTGTCCGCCTCGCCCGCCGTCCGGATGGCCACACCCATGCCCCGCCCCTTCGCTCGACCCGACGGGCGTTGAGCGTAGGGGCGTCGGCCGCCGCGGAGGGGTGCGAGCAGCATCTTGGCGGGAATCAGTCGAACGTTTGCCCAAACTCGATCGATACGAGGAGCCGTACGGAATCTCCATGGGGATCCGTGCGGGAGCCGGTGGGGGAAAGGGGCGGGCCCCGCACACCGTGGGGCAGTGCGGGACCCGCCGACCGGAGGCCGGTGGCCGTGCGGGGTCAGGAGCCGCACGGCCCCGGCGCTCCGGGGTTCAAGCCCTTCGGTCACCCGAAGGTCGTCACAGAAGCAGTCGATCAGGAGCCTGCCGCAGCCGGTCGTCGACTGTCGCAGGCCGACCCGCGCCAACGGCCGTCAACTGGACCCCCGTGTCACGAACTCGGCGAGCGCCAGCAGACCGCCCGCCGCCTCCGGGTCCGGCACCGCTCGGGCCAGCTGCTCCATCGCCCGGGCCATCCGGTCGGCCGCCTGGCCCTGCGCCCAGTCGCGGCCGCCCGCACGCTCCACGGTGAGGGCGATGTGGTCCAGGTCCCCCTTCTCACCGGGTCGTGCGTACAGCCCGGCGAGTTCGGCCGCCGCCGGTGTGCCGGAGGCGAAAGCCGCCACCACCGGCAGCGACTTCTTCCGGGCGGCCAGGTCGGCACCGACGGGCTTGCCGGTGCGGCCCGGGTCACCCCATATGCCGATGACGTCGTCGATGAGCTGGAAGGCGAGCCCGGCTTCCCGGCCGAACGCGTCCAACGCCGCCACTTCCTCTTCCGAGGCACCCGCGTACAGCCCGCCGATCGCGCAGGCACACCCGAGCAGGGCGCCCCTCTTGGCCTCCGCCATGACCAGCACCCCGTCGAGCGTGACCTCCGCGGGGGCGCACCGCTCCAGGGCCGTGTCCGCGTACTGCCCCGCGCACAGTTCGATGACGCAGTCCGCGAGCCGGGCTGCGGCGGCCGGGGACGCCGGGTGCGGGTCCTGGGCGAGCAGGCGCAGGGCCAGCGCCTGGAGGGTATCCCCGGCGAGGATGGCGTCGGCGGCGCCGAACACGGTCCACGCGGTGGGGCGATGGCGGCGAGTGGTGCCCCGGTCCATCACGTCGTCGTGCAGCAGTGTGAAGTTGTGGACCAGTTCCACCGCGGCGGCGGCCCGGGCCGCCCCTGCCCGCGCCTCGGGTCCGCCGAGGGCGGCCGCCGCGGTCAGGACCAGCGCGGGCCGGATCGCCTTGCCGGAGCCGTCCTCCGCCGGACCGCCGTCGGACTGCTCCCAGCCGAAGTGGTGGAGCGCGATCCGGCGCATCGGGCCGGGCAGCGAGCCGAGCGCGGCACGCAGCACCGGATCGACCTCCGCCCGGGCCCGCTCCAGCAGCATGACAGCCTCGTGCCCCTCGGCCGGTGCGGCCCCGCCGTCCCGCTGCGTCCCGATGGGTCCCCGCCCTTCCGGTGCTCCGGGCGCCGGCCCGGGCTCGGTGCCGCGCTCCCCGTAGGGTGCGGGCAGCGTCGTCTCCGTCCTGGACTCCGTGAGGGACTCACCCATGGGACCGCCTCGGAGAATGAGCGGACGGTGGCGCTTCCGCTGCCGCTGGGCGCGTACCCCGAGGATGTACCCGCCCTGACGGGCGGGGACACGGCCGGCGTACCGGGAGTATCACCGCCAGCGGCCGATCTCGACGTTCTCGAGGACACCGAGCGCGTCCGGTACCAGCACCGCGGCGGAGTAGTAGGCCGTGACCAGGTATTTGATGATGGCCTGTTCGTTGATGCCCATGAAGCGCACCGACAGGCTCGGCTCGATCTCGTCCGGGATGCCCGAGGCGCGCAGACCGATGACGCCCTGGTCGGCCTCGCCGGTACGCAAGGCGATGATCGACGTCGTCCGGGCGTCCGAGACCGGGATCTTGTTGCACGGGAAGATCGGCACACCGCGCCAGGTCGGGATGCGGTTGCCGGCCATGTCGATGGTCTCGGGGACCAGTCCGCGCTTGTTGAGTTCGCGGCCGAACGCGGCGATGGCGCGCGGGTGGGCGAGGAGCATCTTGGTGCCGCGGCGCCTGCTGAGCAGCTCGTCCAGGTCGTCCGGGCCGGGCACGCCGTCGTGCGGCTGGATCCGCTGGTCGTACTCGCAGTTGTGCAGGAGCCCGAAGTCACGGTTGTTGACGAGCTCGTGCTCCTGGCGCTCCTTCAGCGCCTCGACCGTCAGCCGGATCTGCTGCTCGGTCTGGTTCATGGGCTGGTTGTACAGGTCGGCCACGCGCGAGTGGATGCGCAGCACGGTCTGGGCGACGCTCAGTTCGTACTCACGGGGCCGGGCCTCGTAGTCGACGAAGGTGTGCGGGATGTCCGGCTCGCCGGAGTGGCCGGCGGAGAGGTCGATCTCCTTCTCGCCGTACTTGTTGGAGCGCTGCGAGGGGATCGAGCGGCGCTGCTGGAGGTGTTCGCGCAGGGTGTCCGAGCGCTCCGCGATCTGCGCGAACTCCTGGCGGGGCAGCACCAGCACGGTGCACGCGGTGAGGGCGCGGGCCGTGTACTCCCAGATCGCGTCCTCGTTGAGCAGGGCGTCCTCGCCGAAGTAGGCGCCGTCGGCGAGCACACCGAGGGACTCGTCCTCCCCGTACGGACCCGTGCCGACCTTCTCCACCCTGCCGTGCGCGAGGAGGTACACCTCGTCGGACGGGCTGCCGAACGAGGCGATCACATCGCCCGCCGCGATCTCCCGCTGCTCGCAGCGGCGGGCGATCTCGAAGAGGACCTCCTCGTCCTCGTAGGACCGCAACGCCGGCAGCTCGCCGAGCTCCGCGGGGATGATCTCGACACGGTCGCCGGTCTTCACGAACGTCAGACGGCCGTCGCCGACGGCGAACGTCAGCCGCCGGTTCACCCGGTACGTACCACCCTGGATGTCGACCCACGGCAGCATCCGCAGCAGCCAGCGGGAGCTGATCTCCTGCATCTGTGGCACGGACTTGGTCGTGGTGGCCAGGTTCCGCGCGGCCGCCGTGCCGAGACTCTGCTGCGGCTTGGTCTGCTCCGTGCGGACCTCTTCGCCTACCGACATAGAGAACTGCCCTCCCGGTTGTGACCGACGCCCATATGCCTCGGGCATCGATGTGCACGGGCAAGCCTTCCTCACTCAGCGTGGTGGTGCTATTACCCGAAAGAGCGGGAATGGATCTTTGCGCTGCTGGGCAGGGGGCCCGTCACGGCATTCGAAAGTGCCGGTGTCCGGCCCTCGGACCGGGGGCTCGGGCGTGGAGCACGACGTCAGCCTCGAGCCCCGCACTTCCCCACTCCCGGGTGACAATGGGCCGGTGACCAGCCCCGACAGTCCCGGAATCGCCGCGCTGCGCCCCCGGCTGCCGTCGCCGGTACAGGAGGTCGTGGACAGCCGGTTCGAGCGCCGGGGTGTGCGGCTGCTGCTGAAGCGGGACGATCTCATCCACCCGGAGCTGATCGGCAACAAGTGGCGCAAGCTGGCTCCGAATCTGACCGCGGCGGCCGGCCGTACCGTCCTCACCTTCGGCGGCGCCTGGTCCAACCACCTGCGCGCCACGGCCGCGGCCGGCCGGCTGCTCGGCATCCCCACCGTCGGTGTCGTCCGCGGCGACGAGCTGGCCGGCCGGCCCCTCAACCCCTCGCTGGCCCGCTGCACGGCCGACGGCATGCGGCTGCACTTCGTCGACCGGGCGACGTACCGGGGCAAGTCGGAGCCGCGGACCCTGGCCGGCATTCTGCGCGCGGCGGACGCGGAGGAGGCGCATGTCGTCCCCGAAGGCGGCAGCAACGCCGAGGCGGTACGCGGCTGCCGGGCGCTCGGCGCTGAACTGCGCGGCCGGGCCGAGGCCGTCGCCGTGGCCTGCGGCACCGGTGGCACCCTCGCGGGGCTGGCGGCCGGTCTCGCTCCCGGCGAGCGGGCCCTGGGCGTACCGGTGCTCAAGGGCGGCTTCCTGGCCGCCGAGACGGAAGCCCTGCAGCATGACGCCTTCGGAGGCAGGCGCGGCACCTGGAGCCTGGACGAGCGCTTCCACTGCGGCGGCTACGCGCGCGTGCCCGCCGAGCTCGAGGCCTTCGCGGCTGACTTCGAGCACCGGCACGGCCTGCCCGTCGAACGCCTGTACGTCGCCAAGCTGCTGTACGGACTCGTCACCCTGGCCGGAGAAGGCGCCTTCCCGCGCGGGACGGCCGTGGCGGCGGTGATCACCGGGCGCCCCTTCCCCTGAGACGTCGCAAGCCGCAGGCCGCGCCCCTCGTCACGCGGCCTCCCTGAAGGCCGCCGCCTCCTCCAGGTCCAGCCTGCGCAGCAGGGTCCGCAACATCTCGTCGTCGATGTGGCGGCTGTCCCGGAGCTTGACCAACACCTCGCGCTCGGCGCTGATGACCTCCCGTGACAGCCGCCTGTAGGTGTCGTCGACGGACTCCCCGGTGATCGGATTGGCCTGCCCGAGCCGCTCCCAGGGGGCGTTGCGGCGGCGCTCCAGGACGGTGCGCAGCCGGTCGGCGAGCGGAGCGGGCAGGGCGTTGCGTTCGTCGGCCAGGAGCTCCTCCAGGCGCCGTTCTGCGGCTCTGGAGGCCTGTGCCTGGGCGTTGGCCTCGATGAGCGTCTCGGTCTGGGCGTCCCGTCCGGGGAACTTCAGCAGCCGGATGAGCGGGGGCAGGGTCAGGCCCTGCAAGACGAGGGTCCCGATGACGGTCGTGAAGGTCAGGAAGAGGATGAGGTTGCGTTGCGGGAAGGGCTCCTCGCCGTCGTGCATGGTGAGCGGGATCGAGAAGGCGATGGCCAGCGAGACCACGCCCCGCATCCCCGCCCACGCGATGACGAACGGTCCCTTCCAGGTCGGGTCCTCCTCCCGTTCCCGCACCCGGGCCGACAGCAGCCGCGGCAGGAACGTGGCGGGGTACACCCAGACGAAACGGCTCACGACGACGACCAGGAAGACCGCGACCGCGTACCAGGCGGCGTCGACACCCTCGTATTCCCCGAGGCCCCTGAGGACCACCGGCAGCTGGAGTCCGATCAGCGCGAACACCACCGACTCCAGGATGAAGGCGACCATCTTCCAGACCGCCTCCTCCTGCAGGCGCGTCGCGAAGTCGACCTCCCACGCGCGGTGTCCCAGGAAGAGCGCGACGACCACGACCGCGAGGACGCCTGAGGCGTGCACCTGCTCGGCGACGGCGTACGCGAAGAACGGGATCAGCAGGGAGAGCGTGTTCTGCAGCAGCGGCTCCTTCAGGTGCGTGCGCAGCCAGTGGATCGGCGCCATCAGCAGCAGGCCCACCACGACGCCGCCGATCGCGGCGAGCAGGAATTCGCCGATGCCCCCGACCCAGGTCGCGCCCTCGCCGACAGCGGCGGCCAGGGCCACCCGGTAGGCAGTGATCGCGGTCGCGTCGTTCAGCAGGGATTCGCCCTGAAGGATCGTGGTGATCCGCGAAGGCAGTCCGACCCGGCGGGCCACCGCCGTCGCCGCGACCGCGTCAGGGGGCGCCACCACCGCCCCGAAGACCAGCGCCGCGGTCAGCGGCATGCCCGGCACGATCATGTACAGGGCCCAGCCGACGACGAAGGTCGCGAACAGCACGTACCCGACCGACAGCATCGCGATCGGCCGCAGCTGCGCCCGCAGGTCGAGGTAGGAGCTGTCGGTGGCCGCCGTGTGCAGCAGCGGGGGCAGGATGAGCGGCAGGACGACGTGCGGGTCGAGCGTGTAATCGGGCACCCCCGGGACGTAGCTGACCGCCAGTGCCACGGCCACCAGCAGCAGCGGCGCCGGCACCGGGGTACGCCGCGCGGCCGCGGCGACTGCGGCGCTGCCCGCCACGAGCAGCAGCAGTGGCATCACGTCCATCGTTCTCGCCCGCCCTCATTTTTCGACGCGGTCTTCGGCTCGACCGTCGTAACCTGGCAATCATGAAACAGTGCACGCACGCCGACGCGCTGCCGCACCCCGAACCCGGCCCGCTCAGCGAGACGTGTCCGGAGTGCCTGGCGGAGGGCATGGATCCGGTGCAACTACGGCTGTGTCTGAGCTGCGGTCACGTCGGCTGCTGCGACTCCTCGCCGGGACGGCACGCGGCGGAGCATCATAAGGAGTCCGGCCATCCCGTGATGCGGACCCACGAGCCCGGGGAGGCCTGGCGTTGGTGCTTCGTCGACCATGTCCTGGTGTGACGCGACAGGACCCCGGCGGCGGACGGTTCGACCGTCTGGCGCCTGGGTACGTCAACCCGGCGCACGCTCTTCCCATTTGGGCCCGCCCAACCCCTAGACACGGAGCGTATCCACAGGTTTACTGTGAGTGACGACAGGGGTTGGGGTCCCGGGGACAGGACCGTCGAGAGCGCGATAGCGTCACCGCTGAACCACGTATCGCGTTATCCCGGGGGTCGACCCTCGGCCCTGAAACGCTTGTACCACCATGGAGGTGAGGGTGTCCCAGATCGCAGGCGAGCCCGCGACCCAGGACTTCGTGGAAGTCCGGCTGCCGGCCGCGGGTGCCTACCTGTCGGTGCTGCGTACGGCCACGGCCGGTCTCGCGGCCCGTTTGGACTTCACCCTCGACGAGATCGAGGACCTGCGCATCGCGGTGGACGAGGCCTGCGCGATCCTGCTTCAGCAGGCCGTGCCCGGCTCGGTGCTCAGCTGTGTCTTCCGCCTCGTCGACGACTCACTCGAGGTCACCGTCTCGGCGCCGACCACGGATGGCCATGCCCCTTCACGGGACACCTTCGCCTGGACGGTCCTGTCCGCCCTCGCGGGCAAGGTCTCCTCTGCCGTGGACAAGGACAAAACCGTTTCGATCAGCCTCTACAAACAGCGCGGCGCGGGACCCGGGCCGGCGTGAGGAGCGAGGACGGGCCGGTGCGGGACGAAGAGCGCGGCACACGAGAGCTGCCGGCCGAGGGCACGGGCACTAGCGGCCCGAGTGGTGCCCGGCGCATGGCGGACGGCATCGACGGCATCCCCGAGCAGGCCCGACCGCATCCCGAGGACGACTCCGTGGAGGCCGTCCTCCCGGGCGGCGGGCGGCCGGACCGGGACGGTGTCGTGCGGAGCGCGCCTCCGGGCGGGGGGATCGCCGCATCCCCGGTCCAGGGGGGTCCTCCCACCCGAGCGAAGTCGAGGGTCGCGGAGGAGGCGAGCGCTCGGGGAAGGGCGACGGGCGGGACGATGAGCGAGCACGAGCGGAACTCCGAGGATCAGGCCCCGCGCGCGCACCACGCGCAAGGTGGGCATCACGGCTCTCCGGACCGCAGCGGTGCGCGCGAGATGTTCCTCAAACTGCGCACGCTGGAGAGCACCAGCCCCGAGTACGCGGAACTGCGCAACCAGCTGGTCCGGATGCATCTGCCACTCGTGGAGCATCTCGCGCGCCGCTTCCGCAACCGCGGCGAGCCGCTGGACGATCTCACCCAGGTCGCCACGATCGGCCTGATCAAGTCGGTCGACCGATTCGACCCGGACCGCGGCGTGGAGTTCTCCACGTACGCGACCCCCACGGTCGTGGGCGAGATCAAGCGGCACTTCCGCGACAAGGGCTGGGCGGTGCGCGTCCCGCGCCGGCTGCAGGAGCTGCGCCTGGCGCTGACCACGGCCACGGCCGAGCTCTCGCAGCTGCACGGCCGCTCCCCCACGGTTCACGAGCTCGCCGAGAAGCTGGCGATCTCGGAGGAGGAGGTCCTGGAGGGCCTGGAGTCGGCCAACGCGTACTCCACGCTGTCCCTGGACGTCCCCGACACCGACGACGAGTCCCCGGCGGTCGCCGACACTCTCGGCGCGGAGGACGAGGCGCTGGAGGGCGTGGAGTACCGGGAGTCGCTCAAGCCGCTGCTGGAGGATCTCCCGCCGCGCGAGAAGCGGATCCTGCTGCTGCGGTTCTTCGGCAACATGACCCAGTCGCAGATCGCGCAGGAGGTCGGCATCTCCCAGATGCACGTCTCCAGGCTCCTGGCGCGCACGCTCGCGCAGCTGCGGGAGAAGCTCCTCGTCGAGGAATGACGGCTACTTCTCCGGGTTGCCGGGGTTGCCGGGCCCGCGGATTCCGAGGGCCCGGGTCGTCTCGGGGTTCACCAGCAGCACGAGCGACGCGACGGCCACCACCGCGAGGGCGATCCCGGCCGGAATGGCCATGCTGTCGGCCTGCAGCAGGTTGTAGGCCACCGGCAGCGCCATGAGCTGAGTGATGACGGCCGGGCCGCGGCTCCAGCTGCGGCACCCGAGCAGCCCGCGGGCGGCGAGCAGCGGAAGCAGCGCGAGCACGACCAGCGTGATGCCTCCGGTCACGGCCTGCTGCCGGTCGTCCGGATGCCCGGTGAGGCCGAGGACGAGGATCCAGACGCCGCCGACGACCAGCGCGAGCCCTTCCAGCGCGGCCAGCAGCGCCGCGTACGTCAGACGCCGGGGGCGGGGGCCGGTGGTTTCCTCGGTGGTGGGGGTCTGCTCGCTGCTCACACCTGAAG
>NZ_JAIGQA010000134.1:0-24061 GCF_019733245.1 Streptomyces sp. WAC04114 | reverse complement strand
CGTGCATCGTGAACGCCTGGTTGAACTGCTCGTTCGACATGATCTGCAGACCCGGACGGGCCAGCTCGGCGCGCATGAACAGCGCCATCACACCGCCGATGACGAAGAACGCGAACGACGTGGCGAGGTACAGCGTGCCGATCGTCTTGTGGTCGGTGGTCGTCAGCCACTTGAGGTGCTTCATGCCCCGCCTGTGTCCGCGCTCCGCCCGGACGTCACACTTCACCGACGCGAGGAGCATCACGAAAGCGGGTGTGACGATCGGGAAGGTGCCGGACAAGAACGGAACATGAGCAACGACGAGATCTTCGCCGCTGCCTATCGCGAGCACTACTGGGCGGTCAGCCGCTATGTCGCCCGGCGACTGGACGGGCGGGCCGACGACGTGGAGGAAGTGGTGGCGGAGGTGTTCACGGTCGCCTGGCGGCGCCGGGCCGACCTCCCTGCCGCCGCGCTGCCCTGGCTGTACGGCGTGGCGCGCAACTGCCTGGCCAACGCGGTGCGTGGCCACGGCCGCCGCCGCAGGCTCGTCGACCGGCTCGGCAACGACTACAGCGCGCACGGACGGCACATCGCGGTGGGCCCCGAGGCCGACACGCCCGGCGGCTGGGTGCACGAGGCACTCGCCCGGCTCTCCGCGGCCGACCAGGAGGTGCTCCGGCTGACGGCCTGGGAGCAACTCGGCATCGAGGAGGTCGCCGTCGCCCTCGGCTGCGGCCACCGGGCCGCGTCCATGCGGCTGCACCGGGCCCGGCGCCGTCTCAGAGCCGAGATCGACCGCCTGCGCCCCGCGCCCCCGATCACCGAGCACTCCTGCATGACCGCCCCGAAGGAACACGGCCATGGCTGACGAACTCGAACTGCTGCGCAGCGCCGACCCCGTGCCGCCCGACGGCCCACACTTCGGCGACGGCCCCCTGGACCACAACGCCGAGCGCCGACTGGAACAACTGCTGCGCGACCCGGGGGACGGGCTCCCCGGCCGCCCACAGGACCGACCGGGTCTGCTCCCGGGCCCCCCGCGGGGCCGATGGGGGCTGCTCTCCGGTCGTCGGCGCAACCGGCGCGGCCTGCCCTCCGGCCGTCCAGCCCCCGAAGGCCGACCCCCCGGCGGTCGGCGGAGCCGATGGGATCTGCTCCCCGGCCATCCGCGCGACCTGCTGCTCCCCGGGCCCCGCCGACTCCGCCTGGCCTGGGGTCTGGTCGCCACCGCCGTCGTCGCCGCCCTGACCCTCACCCTCGTGCTGAGCGGACCGAGCACCCCGCCCGCGATCGCCGCGCCCCGCCCGCTCGTGGTCGAGACCGGCTCCACACCCGTGCCCCTGCACCGCATGGCCGAGCTGGCGTCAGCCGTGGCCGAGAGGGACGGCGCGCCCCGGCTGCGCAAGGGCACGCACGTGCAGTCCTGGAGTCTCGGCATGTCCGACGACAAGCCCCCGATCACCCTGCCGGAAGAGCGCATCGTGCGCTGGCGGGCCGACGACAGCCACACCGAACTCGTCGTGGCCACGGACCCCAGGCATCCGGGCCGCCCGGTCCTCTCGGACGAGGGCGGCGAACCGCACCTCGTCGACGACGGCCACGTCCTCGTCGACCAGACCTACCCGCCGAGCTGGAGCGACGCCCCGCCCAAGTCACCCCCGCCCCGCGATCCGGCCCGGCTGCGCGTCTACCTGATGGAGGCTCAGTACACCGACACCCCGCTGACCACGCCCGAGCTGCTCGACGCCATGGCGACGCTGCTCGACAACTGGACCCTCGGCGCACGCGAGAGCGCGGTGCTCACCCGGCTCCTCGCCGGAGCCGAGGGACTGCGGCCGGTCGGCCGGGTGACCGACCGGCTGGGCCGGCGCGGCCAGGCCTACGTGAACGACAGCCGAGGCGTCCGCCGCATGCTGATCATGGACCCGTCCACCGGCGCCGTCCTCGGGCTGGAGAGCACCCTCACGCAACCGGATCCCGAGTACGGCGTCGAGGAGGGCGACGTCATGTCGTACAGCGCCTGGATGCGCTGATCACCCCTCGGCGACACCGAGTTGCCGGGCGGCGGCCGCCACCGTCTGCTCCAGCAGCGTGGCGATGGTCATCGGGCCGACACCGCCCGGCACCGGTGTGATCAGCGAGGCCCGCTCCACGGCGGAGTCGAAGTCGACGTCGCCGACGTTCCCGGCGTTGTACCCGGCGTCGATCACCACCGCGCCGGGCTTGATGTCCTGGCCGCGGATCCGCCGGGGCCGGCCCACCGCGGCCACCACGATGTCGGCCTCGCACACGGCCGCCGACAGATCCCGGGTGCGCGAGTGGCAGTAGGTGACCGTCGCGTCCCGGGCGAGCAGCAGCATGCCGGCGGGCCTGCCGAGGATCGCGCTGCGGCCCACGACCACGGCCCCAGTCACGGCCCGGCCCCACCCTGACGGAGCCCGGAGACGTTCCCGCTACTCGTCCCAGGCCTGGACCAGGGTCTGCTCGACGATCTTGCCGTCGCGCAGCCCGATCATGGACTCGGACAGCACGCGCACCCCGTCCGCGTACTGGCAGCTCTCGCTGTAGGCGGCCTCGTCGCCCTGGATGACGCAGTGCTCCAGCTTGTGCGACATGTCGCGGCTGTAGACGTCCTCGAGCATTCGGCCGATCTCGTCCCGGCCGTGCAGGACCTTGGGGTGGCTGGGCTGGGTCGTGCGGTCCACGATGCGCAGCTCCGCATCGTCGGCGTACAGGGAGAGCAGGATGTCCGGATTCCCTTCCACGCCCTGGCGCAGGGTGTCCCGGCCGAAGGCGGTGTCTGCCGCGGTTCCCATGATGACCTCCTTCGAAGGGCCGCGGCCCGGTGGACGCGGGCCGCGAAAGGCCTCTCCTGTCGAGCGTCCTCCCGCCGGGCGGGCTCGGCAAGCGCAACCGGAACACTGGGCCTGACGGCTGAGCGGCGTCGCCCGCCCGTGTCCGCCGGGACCCCGCCCGCGTTGCGCCAGCCATGATCTCAACACGACGTATCGTCGCCGCCGTTGGTCTCGCCGCTGGGGTCACCGGCCTCGCCGCGCCGATGGCGAACGCGGCCGACGCGGAAGCGAAGAGCCCGCTCAGCCCGATGGCCACGCTCGACTCGCTGACGGTGAGCGACATCCCCGCCGCGCACAAGGACGAGATCCCGCGGCCTCCTCACAGCTGGCCGGGCTCAACCGCCTCGACGACCTCGACCAGCTGAACCAGGTCGTCGGTCTGGTCTCCCCGCTCTTCGGCTTCGTCCCGAACATTCGCTGACGGCAGCGCACGCGTGAGGGCCGCCCGGACCCGGGCGGCCCTCACGCATGCGCGGACTCAGTCCGCGGTGGCCAGGAACTGCGTCGCCGCCAGCTCCGCGTAGAGCGGATCGGCCGTCACGAGCTCACGGTGCGTGCCGACGGCCCGGACCCGGCCCGCGTCCATCACCACGATCCGGTCGGCCATCGTCACCGTGGACAGCCGGTGCGCCACGACGAGCACCGTGGTCGTGCGCGCCACGTCCGCGACGGTGTCGCGCAGCGCCGCCTCGTTCACCGCGTCCAGCTGCGAGGTCGCCTCGTCGAGCAGCAGCAGCCGGGGGCGGCGCAGCAGCGCGCGGGCGATGGCGACGCGCTGCCGTTCACCGCCGGACAGCTTGGTGCCGCGGTGTCCGACGAGCGTGTCGAGGCCGCCGGGCAGCCGGGAGACCAGGCCGTCGAGCCGGGTCGTCTTGAGCACCCGCGCGAGGGCGTCCTCGTCCGCCTCCGGATTGCCCAGCAGCAGGTTCTCCCGCAGTGAGCCCGACAGGACCGGCGCGTCCTGCTCCACATAGCCGATCGCGGCGCGCAACCGGGGCAGCTCCCAGTCGTTCAGGTCCCGCCCGTCCAGCGTGATCACGCCGGACTCCGGGTCGTAGAACCGCTCGATCAGCGAGAAGACGGTGGTCTTGCCGGCGCCGGACGGGCCGACGAACGCCGTCATGCCCTGTGCGGGCACGGTGAAGGTCACTCCATGGTGGACGGGGGGCAGGTCGTCGGCGTAGCGGAAGCGGACGTCGTCGAAGGCGAGGGCGGCGGGCTCGGCGCCGGGGGAGGGCAGCGGGGCGGCCTCGGCGGCCGGTTCGGCGGGCAGGCGCAGGGCCTCCTCGATGCGGGTGAGGGCCGCGGCGCCCGTCTGGTACTGGGTGATGGCGCCGACGACCTGCTGTATCGGCGACATCAGATAGAAGACGTACAGCAGGAACGCCACCAGTGTGCCCACGTCCACCGCGCCGGTCGCGACGCGTGCGCCGCCCACGGCGAGCACCGTGATGAAGGCGATCTGCATGGCGAGTCCCGCCGTGTTGCCCGCGGCGGCCGACCACTTGGCGGCCCGCACGCTCTGCCGCCACGACTCCTGCGCCGCCTCGTGCAGCGTCCGCTCCTCCCGGTGCTCCGCGCCGGACGCCTTCACCGTGCGCAGGGCGCCGAGGATCCGCTCCAGCGAGGCACCCATGACCCCGACCGCGTCCTGCGCCTGACGGCTCGCCTGGTTGATGCGCGGCACGATCACCCCGAGGACCACACCCGCGCCCAGGATCACGGCCAGGGTGACGCCCAGCAGCACGGCGTCCACCAGGCCCATCATCACCACCGTGGCGACGAGCGTGAGCCCGCCCGTGCCGAGGCCCACCAGCGAGTCGGTGGTGACGGCGCGCAGCAGCGTCGTGTCGGAGGTGATGCGGGCCATCAGGTCCCCGGGTTCGCTGCGGTCCACGGCCGTGACCCGCAGCCGCAACAGGTACGACGACAGGGACCGCCGCGCGCCGAGCACCACCGACTCGGCGGTGCGCGTCAGCACGTACGAACCCAGTGCGCCCACCGCCGCGTTGGCCACGACCAGGGCCGACATCGCCAGCAGGGCGCCGGTGATGGCCCGGTCGTGCGACAGGTCGTCGATCAGGCCCCGCGCCACCAGTGGCAGCAGCAGTCCGGTCGCCCCGGTGACCAGCGAGAGCAGCGCACCGGCGAACAGGGACCAGCGGTGCGGCCGTACGTATCCGAGGAGCTGCCGCCACGGGGGTGTGGCGGTCTCGGTCTCTGCGATGGTCACGGCGCTCCCTCGGCGTCGGCGGAGCGTTCAGGCTACGTCGCCGCCGACGCGCGCGGCCTGCCCTTTTCGAGCAGAACAGGACGGCCGATCCGCGCCCCTTACCGATCAGTCGCGCGTAGGGTCGGAAGGGAACGGACCCCGGCCGACGAAGGAGTCAGCAGCATGGCCCAGGAAGTACGCGGCGTGATCGCCCCCGGCAAGGACGAGCCGGTGCGGATCGAGACGGTCGTGGTGCCCGACCCCGGCCCGGGCGAGGCCGTGGTGCAGGTGCAGGCCTGCGGGGTGTGCCACACCGACCTGCACTACAAGCAGGGCGGCATCAACGACGACTTCCCCTTCCTGCTCGGCCACGAGGCCGCGGGCGTGGTCGAGGCGGTCGGCCCCGGCGTCACCGACGTCGAGCCCGGTGACTTCGTGATCCTCAACTGGCGTGCGGTGTGCGGCAAGTGCCGGGCCTGTCGGCGCGGGCGGCCCTGGTACTGCTTCGACACCCACAACGCGCAGCAGAAGATGACCCTCGCCTCGACGGGCCAGGAGCTGTCCCCGGCCCTCGGCATCGGCGCCTTCGCGGAGAAGACGCTGGTCGCGGCCGGGCAGTGCACCAAGGTCGACCCGCGCGTGGCCCCGGAGGTGGCCGGGCTGCTGGGCTGCGGTGTGATGGCCGGCATCGGCGCCGCGATCAACACCGGGAACGTCGGCCGGGGCGACTCGGTCGCCGTCATCGGCTGCGGCGGAGTCGGCGACGCGGCCATCGCCGGATCGCGGCTGGCGGGAGCGGCGACGATCATCGCCGTCGACATCGACGACCGCAAGCTGGAGACCGCCCGCTCCATGGGCGCCACCCACGCCGTCAACTCGCGTGAGAACGACCCGGTCGAGGCGATCCGCGAACTCACCGGGGGCTTCGGCGCCGACGTCGTCATCGAGGCCGTCGGCCGCCCCGAGACGTACAAGCAGGCCTTCTACGCCCGCGACCTCGCGGGCACGGTCGTCCTCGTCGGCGTCCCCACCCCCGAGATGAAGCTCGAACTGCCGCTGCTCGACGTCTTCGGCCGCGGCGGGTCCCTCAAGTCGAGCTGGTACGGCGACTGCCTGCCCTCCCGCGACTTCCCCATGCTGATCGACCTGCATCTGCAGGGGCGCCTGGACCTCGGCGCATTCGTCACGGAGACGATCCAGCTCGACGAGGTGGAGAAGGCGTTCGAGCGGATGCACCACGGCGACGTGCTGCGCTCGGTGGTGGTGCTGTGATGACGACCCGCATCGAACACCTCGTCACCTCCGGCCAGTTCAGCCTCGACGGCGGCACCTGGGACGTCGACAACAACGTGTGGATCGTCGGCGACGACCACGAGGCGATCGTCATCGACGCCGCCCACGACGCCGACGCCATCGCCGAGGCGGTCGGGGACCGCCGGCTCGCCGCCATCGTGTGCACCCACGCCCACAACGACCACATCGACGCCGCCCCCGCGCTCGCCGAGCGCACCGGCGCCACCATCTGGCTGCACCGAGACGACCTGCCGCTGTGGAAGCAGACCCACCCGGACCGCGAGCCGGACGCCTGGCTCGTCGACGGCCAGACGATCGAGGCCGGCGGCGCCGACCTCAGGGTCCTGCACACCCCGGGACACGCGCCCGGTGCGGTCTGCCTCTACGACCCGGGACTGGGCACCGTCTTCACCGGCGACACCCTCTTCCAGGGCGGCCCCGGCGCCACCGGCCGGTCCTTCTCGCACTTCCCGACGATCATCGACTCGATCCGCGACCGGCTGCTGAGCCTGCCGCCCGAGACGACCGTCCGCACCGGCCACGGCGACTCCACGACCATCGGCGCGGAGGCCCCGCAGCTTCAGGACTGGATCGCCCGGGGCCACTGACCGCGTGTCGCCGGTAAAAGGCGACAGAAGATGTCCTGCTTACCCGTGACCCTGGAGGCGACAAGCAGCCACGGTCACGGGAGGTCGGACATGTCGGTTCCGTTGCAGGACAAGGTCGCACTGGTCGCCGGGGCGACCCGGGGCGCGGGGCGGGGGATCGCCGTGGAACTCGGCGCGGCGGGCGCCACCGTCTACGTCACCGGCCGCAGTACCCGAGCCCGCCGCTCGGAGTACGACCGGCCCGAGACCATCGAGGACACCGCCGACCTGGTCACCGCCGCCGGCGGCAAGGGCATCGCGGTGCCCACGGACCACCTCGACCGGGCGCGGGTCAAGGCGCTCGTGGACCGGATCGCGGACGAACAGGGCCGCCTCGACGTCCTCGTCAACGACATCTGGGGCGGCGAGAAGCTCTTCGAGTGGGACAGCCCCCTCTGGGAGCACGACCTCGACAACGGCCTGCGCCTGCTGAGGCTCGCCGTCGAGACACATGCCGTCACCAGCCACTACGCCCTGCCCCTGCTGCTGCGCAACCCAGGCGGCCTGGTCGTCGAGGTCACCGACGGCACCGCCGGCTACAACGCCGAGAACTACCGCGTGAACTTCTTCTACGACCTCGCCAAGGCCTCCGTGCTTCGTATGGCCTTCGCCCTCGGCCACGAACTCGGCCCGCGCGGCGCCACCGCCGTCGCCCTCACCCCCGGCTGGCTGCGCTCGGAGCTGATGCTGGACGGCTTCGGCGTACGGGAGGACAACTGGCGCGACGCCCTGGAGCGCGTCCCCCACTTCGCCATCTCGGAGACCCCGCACTACGTGGGCCGGGCCGTGGCCGCACTCGCCGCCGACGCGGACGTGGCGCGCTGGAACGGGCAGTCGCTGTCCAGCGGCGGACTCGCCCAGGTGTACGGCTTCACCGACGTGGACGGCAGCCGCCCCGACGCCTGGCGCTACCTGGTGGAGGTGCAGGACGCCGGGAAGCCCGCGGACGTCACCGGATACCGGTGACACGGACGGGGGCGGCGGGGCCTCACAGGAGGCCCCTCTCGACGAAGCGGTCCAGCAGCGCGTCCAGCCCCGCCGCCAGGCCTTCCGGCCCGCCCCGCCCGGCGAGGGCGGGCGCGGTCGCTCGGAGCCTCGGGAGCTCGTCCGACGGCATGCGGTACAGACCGAGCCGGAACGCGGGGTCCGGCTCCCTGGGGTTGTCCACCATGGCGCGCAGTTCCACGGACACGTATCCGAGGACCCAGGCGGTGAAGGCGCGCAGCACCGGGGCGGAACGCCTCTCGTCGAAACCGGCGTCCCAGAGGACGCCGAGTACGCGTTCGTGATCCCTGAGGACCGCCGGCGCCCTGCGCGCCAGCGGTACCTCGGTGAAGCGGGTGAAGATCAGCGGTGCCCCCTCCGGGTGGTCGAGGCAGACCTGGTAGGTGATCCGGGCGATGCGGTGCAGTTCGGCCCGCCACTCGGTGCTCGCGGCGGCCGCCTCCGGGGCGGGTGCCGCCGCGAGCCGCTCCTCCAGCTGCAGGAACAGGGCCTCCACCACACCATCCAGCAGCGCGGTCTTGCCCGGCGCGTAGCGGTAGAGGGACATGGCCTCCACACCGAGCTCGGCACCCAGCCGGCGCATGGTCAGTGCCGCGAGGCCTTCGCGATCGACCAGGTCCAGAGCCGCGGCGAGGACCCGCTCGCGACTGAGCCTGCCGTGGCGTCCGTCCTCGTCGGCGCCCGGCCCCGCGCCGTTCACCATCACCTGCCTCCTCCACGGAGATGCCTCTCGCCGTCATGGCCTGTCGAGTTCGCCCCACACGACGAACCGGTGGACGTACGTCCCGTCCCAGCCGCGGTCCGTACAGGTGATGAGGGTGATCCGGGCCTTGTCGGGCCGGGCCCCCGGCTTGCCGGGGACGGGAAGGAGCACACCGACGTCGGACGGCTCCACGACCTTGCTGTGGGTGACCCGGTAGGTGTAGGTGGTCCCCTTCCACTCGACGTCGATCGTGTCCCCCCTTCGCAGCTCCGGGAGCTGGTTGAAGGGCTGTCCCCACCCCGTGCGATGACCGGCCACCGCGAAATTGCCCGGCTCACCCGGCAGTGCCGTCTCAGGGAAGTGCCCGGGGCCCTTCGCGAGGGCCGCCTGCGACACGCCCTCGACGATCACCGGGGCGAAGTTCCCGCCGAACCGGGGAACGCGCAGCACGGCGAAGGCGTCTCCGGCACGCGGCTCGGGCTTCTCCTGGCGCGCCTTCTGCGGTGGTGCGGCCGACTGCCGGAGCTCATGGCGCAGCGACTGCTGCGTCTGCGCGTAGGCGTCGTCCGCCTGCCGGTCGTGGAAGATTCTGAGGCCGCCCAAGGTCAGACCGGCGAGAATCAGGCCGACGCCCAGAAGGATCATCACCCTGCGCATTCCCGACCTCCTGCGGTGCGGTGGGGCCACTTCCGTGGCCCCGCCCCGGCGACCTTGTCAGGCGTCGTCCTCGATCCTGCGTGGGATCAGCCGCAGTGCGGCGCAGCCCGCCGAGACCAGAACGAAGACGACGATCCAGAACCAGACACTTCCCGGGCCTCCGGTGACCGGCAGCAGCCCTGCCCCGGTGGTTCCACCGGCGGTGGTGCCGGCACCGACATAGTTCGCCATGATCCTTTCCCTTCTCCGCGCGAATTTCCTTGGGTGAGTTGTCGTGTGCGTCTTCGGGCGAGTCGTTCGGATGTCACCACGCGCGGTCCCTTCGCAGGGCCGTCTCCGCGAGCGCGCGGAGGTGGACGCCCTGGAGGAACAGGTCGTAGAACCACTCCGGCAGGACCAGCATCGAGGCGACCGACACACGCCAGCCGCGCGACTTCACGGTGACCGCCCGCTCGATGGCGTAGAACGCCGTGAAGGCGATCCAGAACGGCGCGATCCGCAGCCCTGAGCCGACGGCGAGGAAGTAGATGACGGACACGATGTAGGCCGTCGACACGGACACTCCCAGGAAGGCCACGAGCTGTCGGGCCCAGCCTTCCGTCGTGTAGCGGGTGAGGCCGTAGTCGATCAAGTTCTCCAGCGCGCCGCGCTTCCAGCGGAGCCGCTGCTTGGCCAGGGCCCGCCAGGTCTCCATGACCTCCGTGGTCATGGTGGCCCGCGTCGGGGCGACGATGCGGTGGTCGAGATGTTTCAGGGCGAGCGTGAGTTCGTTGTCCTCGGTCAGCGCCTTCGTGTCGTAGACGCCGTCGGCCGCGGGCAGCCGCCCCGATGCCCGCGCCTGGAGGACCTCTTTGAGGGCTCCGGCCCGGAAAAGGCACGCGGTGCCGGTCAGACACAGCACCTTGCCCCTTTTCCGTGCCGTGTCCCGGGCGTACCGGGCGAATTCGTTGCGCTGGAACGCCCCGCACAGTCTGCCGCCGGAGCGACCGCGGAAGGTGCCGCCCACGGCGCCGTACCCCCGGCCCATTCTCCTGAGGGTCACCTCGATGAAGTGGGGATCCAGATAGGTGTCGGCGTCCTGGACGAGGATCGCGTCCCGGTCGGAGACCTCCGGCAGGAGTCTGCCCAGCGCTCCGTTCAGGTTGCCGGCCTTCTTGTGCCGGTTGCCGACCGAATGCCAGACCTCGGCCCCGGCCGCGTGGGCGATCCGTTCCAGCTCCGCGGTCCGACCGCTGTCCCGGTGCGGATCGAGCGTCACGACGACCCGGTCCGCGGGATGTGTCTGCCCCCGCAGGGCCTCCAGCACGTGGGGGAGTGAATCCACCTCCCTGTAGGCGGGCACGAGCACGATCACCCGAGGCGACTGCGGCGCAGAGACGGCCGCCGGGTCACACCGCGGACGGAGATCCGATGCTGTCGGTGAGAGCGTCTCGATCATCACGTGCTCCATGCGACTGGATGAACTGCTACCACATGTCTGTAACCTTACGTTGTAAACGTATATGCGCAACTTGCGGCATAGATTTCGCCTGTCTGTTTTGCCTGTCCACTGCTTCGCGCTGCCCCGGCCCGCTCATGAGGAATGTCACTGTTCCGTCCCAGCGCCGCCGTCCGCACAACCGGAATCGGTCTCCGTCCGTCTAGCTGGCAGACATCACCGAACCGCTTTCGCGAAAGGGCAGGACCAGCCATGGGGGACGTACGCAGACGGAGCGCCGTCGCACTGGGGATCACCGGTCTGGTGGCACCGCTCACGCTCGCGCTCGGGGCCGCTCCGGCCCAGGCGGCGAGCTGCACCACGCAGGCCGGCCCGTACCAGAAGCAGGTGGAGAAGTTCCTCGGCCGTCCGGTCGACGGCAAGCAGTCCGCCGCCGACTGCAAGGCCATCAAGGCCTTCCAGACCAAGCACGGCATCACCCCGAACATCGGCTACGCCGGCTCCGTCACCTGGGGCGTGATGGACCTGATGCAGAAGCAGAAGGCCGTCGGGAAGACCCCCAACAAGGACGGCAAGTGCCCGGTGAACAAGGGCCGGATCGCCTGCGTGAACCTGACGCTCCAGCTCAGCTGGATCCAGGACGGCAAGAAGCTCGTCTACGGCCCCGTCCCGGTCCGCACCGGCCGCAACGGGTACGAGACCCGCACCGGCCTGAAGAAGATCTACTGGCGCAACATCGACCACGTCTCGTCCATCTACGACGTGCCGATGCCCTACGCGCAGTTCTTCGACGGCGGCCAGGCCTTCCACTCGGTCGGCGTCAGCATGTGGAACCCGCCGGGCTCGCACGGCTGCACCAACATGACGAAGACCGACGCCAAGAAGTACTGGTCGCTGCTGAAGAAGGGCGACGACGTCTTCGTCTACGGCCGCAAGCCGGGCACCTGATACCGGGCACCCGGCTCGCGTCCGGCGGTGTCCCCTACTGGGGCGCGTCCCCGAAGTCCGGGATCTCCAGCCTGGCCCCGCCCTGCCGCGCCGACTCGTGCGCGACGATGCCCGGCAGGGTGTAGCGGGCGGCCACCCATGCGTTCACCGACGGCAGCGTGCGGGAGTTGACGGCGGTCACGAAGTCGTCCACCAGGAAGTGGTGGCTGCCCTCGTGGCCGTTGTGGAGGTGGTCGAACTCCCTCGGCAGCCGAGCGCGGTCGTGCACGGGCGCCGACCCGGAGGTGAAGGCGGCGCGCAGCTCCGGCGCGATGTGCTGGAGTGACGGGTCGTCGGGCGCCATGGTGGGCTTGGGCTCCAGCAGTTCGCTGATGTCCTGCACCCCCTTCTTGTCCTGCCAGAGGGCGACCGTGGCGAGCTGCTCCATGCTCGCCTCGGTGCCGAAGAAGCGGAACCGCGACTCCCGTATGTGCGAGGGGTAGCCGACCCGCCGGAACTCGTTCGTACGGAACGAGCCGCCGCCCGCCACCTCGAACAGCGCGGTGGCGTTGGAGACGTCGTTGCCGAACTGGCTGACGTCCTTGTCGAAGACACCGTCGCCCCGGTCGTCGACGACACCGATCGCCGACACGCTCACCGCGTGGGTCTTCCAGGCGCCCAGCACACCGCCGACCGCGTGCGTCGGGTACAGCAGCGGGGGATAGCTGGCCGTCGCCTTCCAGTTCTCGCCGCCGCTGTACTGGTAGGCCTCGTAGAACCCCAGGTCCATGTCGTGGACGTAGTCGCCCTCGGCGTAGAAGAGCCGCCCGAAGGCGCCTTCGGCGATCTGGTTGCGGGCGTGGACCGTCGCCGGGTTGTACTCGCTGGTCTCGCCCATCATGTAGGTCAGCCCGGTGGCCTTGACCGCGTCGATGATCGCCGCGATCTCCTCCGTGCTGATGGCCATGGGGACGGCGGAGTACACGTGCTTGCCGGCGTTCAGGCCCTGGAGCACCAGCGGCCCGTGCGTCCAGCGCTGGGTGAAGATCGCGACGGCGTCGACGTCCTCCGACTCCAGCATGGCCTGGTAGGACGGGAAGGTGCCCGCCAGCCCCTGGGAAGAGGCGAGCTGTGCGGCCCGCTCGGGCAGCAGGTCGGTGACGTAGATGTCGCCGACGCCGGGGTGGGCCTGGAACAGGGTGGCGAACTGGCCCGAGAACTGTCCGGCGCCGACGATGCCGAGGGAGAACGTCATGGGGGGCGTGCCCTTCACTGGTCGGGTGATCACTGCGAGAGGATCAGGTTGATCTGTTCATTGGTCTGGTCGAGGCTGCTCACGGGCTTGCCGTTGCCGTAGATGTCCTCCATCGCGGGGGCCATCAGCGCCGTCATGTCCGCCGAGTAGCTGGCGATCGGATAGGAGAAGGTCCGGAAGTCCTTCTTGTCGGCCACGGGCCGGGTGAAGGCCGAGACGTCGATGCCCTTCTTCCTGTACGCGGCGACGGCCGCCTCGGTGCCGGCCGGGGTGGCGGGGAAGACGACCCCGGACCTGCCGACGACGGTCTGGCAGCGGTCCGAGGCCAGGTAGGCCACCCACTTGCGGGCGCCCGCCTTGTTCTTGGAGGCCTTGGTGATGGAATCGGCGAGGCCGTTCATCATCGTGGCGCGCCGGCCGGCCGGGCCGGCCGGCGTCACGGCGGTCTTGATGTCCTTGCCCTTGAAGCCGGCGTAGGTGGAGATCATCCAGGCCCCGTCGAACGCGGTGGCCGCCCTGCCCGCCGCGATCTGGGTGTTCTGCTGGTTGGACTGGATGTTGTAGTCCGACAGGGGCGGCATGTAGCCCTTCTTCGCCAGGCCGAAGTACCACTCGACGACCGACTGGAAGGTCTTGCTGTCGTACTGGTACTCCGTGCCCCATCGCGGCTTGTTCAGGTAGTTCCACCCCGCCGAGCCGGTGAAGGGGCTCCACTGCGTCTGGCCGTCGCCGAAACCGCCGCCGCCCGTGGCCATGCCGTAGACCTCGACGTTGTCCTTGTCGAAGCCCGCCTCGTCGCCCCGCTTGCCGTTCCTGTCGACGGTGAGGTGGGCGATGGCCTTCTCGAAGGTGCCGCCGTCCTTCGGGTTCCAGGAGAGGTCGTTCAGCTGCTCGGCGGTGAGACCGGCGTCCTCGGTCATCTTCTGGTTGTAGAACAGCGCGACGGTGTCCCAGTCCTTCGGAGCGCCGTAGCGGTGGCCGTCCTGGCCGACCCAGTTGGCGGCGAGGCCCGGCTGGTAATCGGAGTCCTCGATACCGAGGTCGTCGAGCGGTTCGAGGACCTTCAGGTCGGCGAACTGGCCGAAGTTCTGGATGTGGTCGGTGAAGACGTCCGGCGCGGTGCCCGCGATGAACCCGGCGGTGAGCTTGGTCCAGTAGTCGCTCCAGCCCAGCTGCGTGATCTTCACCTTGAGTCCGGGGTTCTCCTTCTCGAACCCCTTCGCGCACGCCTGGTAGGCGGGCAGCTGGTTGGCATCCCACAGCCAGTAGGTGACCGTGTTCGCGGACGATCCGGCGGCACCTCCCTGCGCGCACCCGCTGACCAGGGACAGCGCCAGCGCTCCGGTCGCCGCGACGAGCGGACGAAGTCGAATTCGCATCACAGTCCCCTTACTTGATCCCGGTGAAGCCGATGGAGCTGACGATGCGGCGGGCGAAGCAGGCGAACAGCACCAGCATCGGAAGCGCGGCGATCAGCGTCGCGGCCATGAGCCCGGACCAGTCGACGCCGGTCGCGGGGGTCTGCGCCCGGAAGACCGCGAGCGCCACGGTCAGCACGCGCGAACTGTCGCTGTAGGAGACCATCAGCGGCCAGAAGTAGTCGTTCCAGGAGGTGATGTACGTCAGCACACCGAGGGTGATGATCGGCGTGGACGCCATCGGCAGGACCACCCGGAAGAAGATCTTGACCTTCCCGGCGCCGTCGAGCAGCGCGGCCTCCTCGACCTCCTTGGGGATGTTCATGAAGAACTGCCGCAGGAAGAACACCGCGAACGGCGTCATGAACATGGTGGGCAGCGCGATGCCGAGGAGCGTGTCGATCAGGTGCAGTTGCTTGATGAGCACGAAGTTCGGCAGCAGGGTGAAGATGGCCGGCACCATCATCCCGGCCAGGAACAGCCCGAACACCTTGTCCCGTCCCCGCCAGCGCAGCCGCGAGAAGGCGTAGGCGGCCATCGCGCTGAAGAAGATCTGACAGCCGGTGATCAGGGTCGAGACCAGCACCGAGTTGAGCAGGTAGCGCCAGAAGTCCAGTCCGCCGCCCGCGCCGCCCTGTGCGACGGCCTCCTCGGCCGACTGCAGGCCCAGGGCGCGTTGGAAGCCGCTGGTGGTCAGGTCGACCGGCAGCGGGTTGGTCGGGTCGGCGTTCAGACCCGCATTGGTGGAGAGCGCGGTGCGCAGGATCCAGTAGAACGGCAGCAGGGTGATGAGGACGACCAGTCCCATCACGGTCCAGGCCGCGGCCCGCCCGAAGGAGAACCTGCGCCGGACCGGCCGCAGGGTCGTCGGCGGTGTCGTCGTCGGTGGTGTCGTCACGGTGGCCATGGCGGTGTCTCCCTTCTCAGCCGAGGTCGGTCCGGCCGGCCCGGGTGAGCCGGTACTGGAGGACGGTGATCGCGCTCAGCACGACCAGCAGGGCGACGGACATGGCCGAGGCGTAGCCGAACTGGAAGCGGCCGAACGCCGAGCCGTAGATGTAGTACTGCAGGACGTTGGTCGCGTTCGCCGGGCCGCCCGCGGTGGTCACGGCGACGGTGTCGAAGACCTGGAACGACCCGATCACCGTCATGATCAGCACCACTGCGAGCACCGGTCGCAGCAGCGGCATGGTGATCCGCCAGAACATCCGCCACTCGCTCGCGCCGTCCACCCGGGCCGCCTCGTACATGTCGTTCGGGATGGCCTGCAGACCGGCGAACAGCAGCAGTGCGGTGTACCCCACGTGCCGCCACACATTGATGAGCGCGATCGTCGGGATCGCCCAGGTCTCGTCGGCGAGGAACGGGATGCGGTCCACGCCGAGGCCGCCGATGATCTCGTTGCCGATGCCGAGCTGGGTGTCGAGGATCCACAGCCAGACCAGACCGGCGACGACGTTCGACATCAGATACGGCGTCAGCACGATCCCGCGCAGCAGCGCCGACCGGGTCAGTCGCTGGAGCAGGACGGCGATGGCGAGCGCCGCGATCGTCTGGACGCCGATGTTGATGAAGACGTACTCGACGGTGACCCACAGGGAGTCCCAGAAGATGGGGTCGTTGACCATGCGGACGTAGTTGTCCAGGCCCACCCACTCCGCCGGCGTCAGCAGGTTGAAGCGGGTGAAGCTCAGATAGATGCCCCGGAGCGTCGGCCAGAGCAGGAAGACCAGAAAACCGAGCAGGGCCGGCGCGATGAACAGCGCGGCCAGCCGGCCGTCCCCCCGGTCCTCGCCGGACACCCCCTGCTCTGTCCCGGTCCTGCTGCGGGCCTCCGCCGCGCCGCCCGTGGGCAGACGTGAAGGAGGACTGCTGGAGGCGATGGTCATCGGGAGACTCCCTCGCTGCGGCGGCTCGTCCTCTGGCGGGACTTACTTTTGGTGCGAAACAATTGCTGCGTCAAGAGGCAGGCAAACATCTTTTCTCAAGAACCTTCATCGACCTAGAGTGGTCATGTTGGTTTCAGTGCGAAAAAATAGCTGAGGGGAGTCGGACCGTCATGACCGACGGCACCGCCGGCTGGCTGCCGCTGAGCGCGGGCGAGCGCTCCGTGGCGATCGAAGTGCTCGTCCACGGCCCGCTGTCGCGCACCGAACTCGCCCGCAGGCTGGGCCTGTCGGCCGGCAGCCTCACCCGGCTGACCAAGCCCCTGATCGAGTCGGGCCTGCTGGTCGAGGTGCCCGAGGCGGGAGCCCCCGCCGAGACGCGCCAGGGCCGCCCCTTCCAGCCGCTGGACGTCGTCGCCGACTCGGGCTTCTTCCTCGGCTTCAAGATCACCGAGGACACGGTCTACGGCGTCGTCACCACGCTGCGGAGCCGCATCGTCGCCCGCCACGACCGCCCGCTCACCACCCACGACCCCGCCGAAGTCGCCGACGTGCTGGCCGAGATGACCACCGAACTGGCCGAGGGCCACCCCCGTCTCGCCGGGATCGGCATCGGGGTCGGCGGGTTCGTCCAGGACCGTGCCGTGGTCGGCGAGTCCCCCTTCCTGCTGTGGCGGGACGTCCCCCTGGCCGACCTGGTCTCGGAGCGCACCGGGCTGCCGGTGGTCGTCGAGAACGACGTCGCCGCCCTGGTGGAGGCCGAGACCTGGTTCGGTGCCGGACGGGGCCTGGACCGCTTCGTCGTCCTCACCATCGGTGCCGGGATCGGCTACGGGCTCGTCCTGGGCGGCAAGCGGGTGCCCTTCGCGGGGGAGGACCGCGGTTTCGGCAGGCACTGGATCGTCGACCCCAACGGGCCGCTCACCCCGGACGGCAGGCGCGGCAGCGCCGTCTCGCTGCTGACCATCCCCAGCATCCGCTACCAGATCCGGGCCGCCACCGGCACCGACCGCGGCTACGAGGAGATCCTCGCCCTGGCCGCCGCGGGGGACCCGATGCCCGCCCGGGTCGTCGACGAGGCCGCACGCGCCCTGGGGACGCTCGTCGCACAGATCTCCAACTTCGTGATGCCGCAGAAGATCCTGCTCGCGGGGGAGGGGGTCGGGTTGATGGATGTGGCCGGGAAGACGGTCGAGGAGACGGTCCGTGACCTGCGGCACCCGCTGGCCGCCCCGGTCGGCCTGGAGACGAAGGTGTCCGACTTCCACGACTGGGCGCGTGGCGCGGCCGTGTTGGCCATCAAGGTGCTGGTGCTGGGGTCGGCCGAAGCGTGAACGGCGGCGAACTTCCCGGCGGTGAAAGGTACTCACAGGTGGCTGATGTGAACAGCCTCACGTTTACCGGGAGATGGACGTGATCAGTAACACTGTCCGGAATGCCCGTTTAGTTCATCGTTACTCACATCACCTTCACGTGTGGCGACGTATGCTTCACAGCATGTCCACCACTGTTGAATCATCATCCGAGCGATCGGCTGACGAGGTCAACGAGGAGATCCGCGCGTTGTGGCGCCGGTCGGGCGGGACACTGAGCGTCGAGCAGCGTGAGGTATACCAGCGGCTCGTCCTGGAGTGGGCCACCGCGGCCCCGCAGTCGGCGCCCGCGGCCTGACCCTCGCCCCGGCCCGCCGACGCATCGGGCCCTCGTCGCCCACGCATCGGACCCTCGTCGAAGGGCACCCCTGATCCAATGGGTGCCCTTCTCGCACTTCCCTCGGCCGTCGTCCACGGCATCGTCGCCGTGCAACCGGCACGCCCGCCAGTGCTTCGGCCTCGGCGTCATCCCCAAGTGGCCGAGTAGTACTGCCGATACGCCTTGCGGTCCTGCTCCGCGCGGATCCACCGGGTCGCCACCAGCGCGACGAGGCTGCCCCCGATGACGAGCATGCCGGGGCCGACGTTGCGCGGGTCGGTGAGTCGGCTCAGCAGCGTCGACACGTCCGTGCCCGTGATCGGCGCCGACGCACCCGGCGAGGCCGCGCCCTGTGACGCCGACGGCGCGGGAGCGGTACCCGTGCCACCGGACGACTTCGCCACGATCAGCTTGACCCCGAGCTCGGTCAGCGCCTTCGTCACCGGCTGGAAGAACGTCGTACCACCCGCCGTGCAGTCCCCGCTGCCGCCCGACGTCACGCCGAGCGCGACACCGTCGGCGAACATCGGGCCTCCGCTGTCGCCCGGTTCGGCGCACACGTTGGTTTCGATGAGGCCGGTGACCGTGCCCTCGGGGTAGTTGACCGTGGCGTTCAGCGCGGTCACCTCGCCCTGGCGCAGCCCGCTGGTGCTGCCGCTGCGGAAGATCTTCTGCCCGACCTCCGCGTCGGCGACGCCCGTGATCCGCACGCCCTTGCCGTCGCCGACCGCGACGACGTCCGCGCCCTTGCCCGCCCGGCCGCCGTCGTACTTCACCAGGGAGTAGTCGTCGCCGGGAAAACTCCCCTTGAGTGAGGTGCCGACCTGGTCCCGGCCGCGGTCGTCGGCGAACCAGACGGACCCGTCGGGACCGCAGTGCCCGGCCGTGAGGATGAAGTCGCTCTTGCCGTCGGTCACGTTGAACCCCGCCGAACAGCGCCCGGCGGTCGACAGGATCGGCTGCGCGCCGTTGACCCGCGTCGTGAACGTGCCCTCGGAGCGCTCCATGCGCACGAACGATCCGATGCCCTCGGCGACCTTCGTCATCCGCGACCAGTCGGAGGAGGAGACGGTGCTGTCGCCCCGCACCACCACCTGGTTGCTCTTGTAGTCCATGGCCCACGAGGTTCCGGAAACCCGGGGTGCCGAACGCAGCGTCGCCGCCGCGGACTTGAGGTCGCTCATGCTGTGCTCGACCATCCTGGCCTGCGCGCCGGCCCGCTTCACCGCGGCCGCCGCCTCGTCGTCGGTGACCGCGACGACCGGCCGCCCGGCCTTGTCGATCCAGCTGCCCGCGGTGCGGGAGTTGCCCAGCCGGGACACGAGGTCGGTGCCCTCACCCGTCGCCGGCGGCGCCGTGAACGGGACGCCGATGGACGGGGCCTGGGGCTCGCTCGCCACGGCGTTGGTGACCATCGCTCCTCCGAGGAGGAGTCCGCCGACGGCCGCCAGCCGTGTCACTCGCCGGACGACCCGTCGTCGTGCGTGCCTCATGCATGGCTCCCGAACCAGAACATCACGGTGCGAACACCGCGGGGCCCTCCTGGAGTTGAGTGCCCTTCACTCCATACGGAGCGCAGCCGTGCCGCGTTCAGCGCACCGGTGATCTCTTCGCTCTCACCCGGCGACCGGGGCCGCGAGCAGGGCGCCGCTGCGCGCGTCGCCCCACACCGAGTCGGGATCGACGTAGGGCCGCAGCAGGGCGGTCAGCGCCGGGTCCCCGCGGCCGTTCAGCTCGTCGGAGGCGATCTTGCGGGCGATCCCGGCGAGGAAGTCCGCCACCTGCACCCGCGCGTCGTCCCGCGCGACGACGAGCCGCACCCCCACCAGGCCGGCCCCGGCCCGCCGGGCCGTGCCCTCGATCCACGCGATGCGGTCCGGCGTCAGCATGTTCTGCCGGTCGTGCACGAGGTGGACCGGCCGCCCGTCGCGGCTCCAGAGCGCCGCCGTCGCCACGATCGCCGGAAGCAGCGGGTTGAGCAACGGGATCAGCGGCGGCCCGGCCAGGACCCCCTCCCGGTAGGAGACCGCGCGGGGCCGGGTCCCGGCGAGCCGCTCCAGGATCCCGGCCGCGTCCGTGGGCGGGTGCGTCCGGCGCAGGGCGTCGACCGTGTCGTAGAAGGCGTCCACCGGGTCCCCGTCGTGGCGGATCCGCAGCAGCTGGTTGGCCGCCGCCAGGAACGCCCGCCAGCCGTCGTCCCCGAAAGCCGGGCGCCCCGCGCGGAACAGGACGGCCGCCTCCGCCGCGTCGTCCAGCAGCAGGCCGAGGGTCCGGTCCACCACGAAGAACGTCTTCTCCATGAGGTGCACCCGGGCCCGCCCGTGGATCGGACCCCGCGGCGCGAGCAGCCACTCCAGCACCGCGCGGTGCTTCTCCCGCAGCAGGTGGTTCGCCTTGTACTCCTCGGCGGGCGACCGGATCCGGTCCCGGATCTCTCGTACCGTCGCCGCGGCCGACGCCACCGACAGCGACACCCCGGCGTGCGCGAACACGTCCGTGTCCCCGCCGGTGAGGTTCTCGCCGTCCGACCCCGACTCGTCACAGGCGATCTCCAGGAACGCGCCCGCCGCCCCGCCCCGCTCCCCGTCCGCAAGACTCCCGCTCACCGCACAGCCCCCTATCGTGTGCCCATGACCAGGATCCCGCACGAGACGTCCGGTGAACCGAATCCCCTGCAAGCCCTCACCCTCGACCGGCTCCGGCAGCGCACCAGCATGAAGTGGCGCACCTACCCACAGGACGTGCTGCCGCTGTGGGTGGCCGAGATGGACGTGCCGCTCGCCGATCCCGTCGTGCGCGCCGTCACCGACGCGCTCCACCTCGGCGACACCGGCTACCCGGCCGGCACCGCCTACGCGGAGGCCCTGGCCGCTTTCGCCGACAAGCGGTGGGGATGGAGCGGGCTGGCGGTGGAGCGCACCGCGATCGTGCCCGACGTCATGCTGGGCGTCGTCGAGATGATCAAACTGGTCACGGGCCCCGGCGACACGGTGGTCGTGAATCCGCCCGTGTACCCGCCGTTCTACATGTTCCTCGAGCACATGGACCGGCGGGTGGCCGAGGCTCCGCTCGGGGTGGACGGGCGCCTCGACTTCGGGGTTCTGGAGGAGACCTTCCGGCAGGCCGTGGCAGGTGGGCGGCGGGCCGCCCACCTGCTGTGCAGCCCCCACAACCCGACCGGCACCGTGCACACCGCCGAGGAGCTGTCCGCCGTCGCCGAGCTCGCCGAGCGGTACGGCGTGCGCGTCGTCGCCGACGAGATCCACGCCCCGCTCGTGCTCGGCGACGCCGGCTTCGTGCCGTATCTGAGCGTGCCGGGCGCCGAGCGCGGCCTGTCGCTGATGTCGGCCTCGAAGGGCTGGAACCTGCCCGGGCTCAAGGCCGCCCTCGCGGTCGCCGGGCCGGAGGCCGCCGCCGACCTGGAGCGGATGCCCGAGGAGGTGGGGCACGGCCCGAGCCATGCCGCCGTCATCGCCCACACCGCCGCCCTGCGCGACGGCGTCACCTGGCTCGACGCCCTCCTGACCGGGCTCGACGGCAACCGGCGGCTGCTCGCGGACCTGCTGGCCGAGCACCTGCCCGCCATCCGCTACCGGCCGGGCGACGCCACCTACCTGGCCTGGCTCGACTGCCGCGCCCTCGATCTCGGCGACGACCCGGCCGAGGTCTTCCTGGAACGCGGCGGGGTCGCCCTCAGCTCCGGCCTGCCGTTCGGCACCGGAGGCACCGGCCACGCCCGCCTCAACCTGGGGACCTCGCGGGAGGTGCTCACGGAGGGCGTACGGAGAATGGCGGCGGCGCTGCGCTGAACCCGGGGGCACGCTCGTAGACTTCCCGGCATGGACGACAGGACGCTGGACGCACTCGGCGCGGGCAAGTACCTGCTGGTCACCAGCTACCGCAAGAACGGCACGCCGGTCGCCACCCCGGTCTGGGTGGTACGCGACTCAGACGCGCTCGGCGTGTGGACAGCCGCCGACTCCTGGAAGGTGAAGCGGATCCGCAACCGCGCTGACGTGCTGGTCGGCCCCTGCGACCTGCGCGGCAATCCCACCGGCGAGCAGGTGCCCGCGACGGCGGAGATCTGCGACGCGGCCACCACCGCCCGCTACCGGCAGCTGATCGGCCGCAAGTACGGCCTGACGGGCCGGCTGACCCTGCTCGGCAGCCGGCTGCGCCGGGGGGTGGACGGCACGGTGGGCATCCGTGTCACCCCCGCCGCCGACTGACGAGGCGTCAGCTCCAGGCCCGGTACGGCTCGTCCAGCAGCTGGAAGACCGGCTCGCCCCGTACCGGGTCCTTGGCCGTGGACAGCCGCACCCGGTCCCCGCTGTGGATGCCGATCGGCGGGCCCATCACCCGGCCGCGCACCACGAACCCCTCGGCCATCTCTATCTGCGACACATTGCGCGCCGCCGGGGTGTTGCGGTGCACGACGGTGGAGTGGCGCACCGTGCCCGTGCCCTCGGCGCGCTCCGTGCGCAGCTCGCTGCCCCGGCACACCGGACACAGCAGCCGGTGGTACATGGCAGTGCCGCACCACGTGCAGCGCTGGAAGAGGATGGCCTCCGAGTTCTGGCCCCTCGGGTCCAGCAGACCCGTCGCGGAGCCGGCGGCCTGCTGAGTGACGCTTCCTGAGTGATACACGCTGGTCAACTCCCTGCACTCGGCCGGAATCCGCGCACGCGATCACCCGCGCACACGTGTGCGCGGTTCGCCGTGCCACCGTGCACGCAGCACAGAGTATGGCACTCAGTGCCACGCGTAAAGGCACTCCGTACCCTCAATATGGGAAGCCCTCAGCCCCGCCCCAGCGTCGTCTCGATCTCCTGCACGACCCGCCACAGGGGTGCCCCGCGCCGCGACACGACGACCACGACGTCCTCCGGCTGCTCCACGGCAGGCGGCAGCGGCACACCGCCGAACGCCGACTGCACGTAGTCCAGTGCGTGGCCCACCGTCGCGCCCGCGTCGCCCTGTCCGTCCGAACGCAGCCAGGAACGCAGCGCGTTGTTGTGCGCGGCGACCACCGCCGCCGCGATCACGTCGGCCTGCAGCGTGCCGTCCCGGCGGGCGGCGAAGCGCCCGCGCAGGTACTCGGCGAGGGCCCGCTCGTAGCGCCACACCACCGACAGCTCGTACGCCCGCAGCCCTGGCACCTGCTTGGTGAGGCGGTAGCGCTGTACCGAGAACGCCGGGTTCTCGGCGTACATGCGCAGCACGAGCCGGGCCGCGTCGCAGACCCGCCGCACGGGATCGTCGTCGTCGGAGCCGTCCGCCAGGAAGGCCGTCATGTCGGCGAGGCACCGCTCGTGGTCCGGGAAGACCACGTCCTCCTTGGAGGGGAAGTAGCGGAAGAACGAGCGCCGTCCGACACCGGCGAGCGCCACGATGTCGTCGACGGTGGTCTGCTCGTACCCCCGCTCCGGGAACAGCTCGTAGGCCGCCGCCACCAGGGCGTCCCGGATGGGCGGTTTCCCGGTGTCGGCCTCGGCTTTTTCGGAGCTCATGAGCGCGAACGTAGCACCCCGTGGGACCACTCATGGCACTCAGTGCACTCGTCGGGCGGTACTGAGGTCTCCGCCCGCCGGACCCGACGGGGCTCTGAACCCCGGCCGCGCCGGCCGCGTATCTAGCGGCACGACGATCCTCGAAGGACGGGCGCCCCGGGCCCGGACGAAGGAGAGCAGCGTGTCGACACCGTCCGAGCCCTTGCCGCCGCACGACGGCCCGGCCCTCGAACCCATCCGCGTCCTGCGGCCCCGCCGCACCGACGCGCTCGCGGAACTGATGCGGGAGTTCCAGCAGGAGACCGGCCGCGACCCCGCCCGGCAGGAGACCGGGAGCGAACCCGGCGGCTACGCGTCCGGCCGCGCCCCCGGCGGCTACGAGTCCGTCGCGCTGCCGGATCCGCCTGCCGGCTCCGAGGCCCTGACGCAGGAGCTCCCTCCCGTCGCCCGCGAGACCCGCAGGCCCACCCGCGCCGTCCCCCCGGGGGCCGGGCTGCGCCGCGCCGCCGTCGCGGTGGCCGTCCTGGCGGCAGCGGTGATCGGCTTCGGCGGGGCGCTCCTGCTGCGCGGCACTGTCGTCC
>NZ_JAIGQA010000133.1:0-24067 GCF_019733245.1 Streptomyces sp. WAC04114 | reverse complement strand
GTCGGTAGGCGAGGAGCCGTCCGGGGGACGCCGGGACGGGGGCGGTCGCCGTCGTCCGGGGCAGGTCGAGGCCGGAGCGTTGCCACAGACGCTTGGGCAGGGGATTGACGAGGGCCACGGGGGCGGTGAGTCCCCAGGTGTGGAGCGTCCGCCAGAGAATCTCCTCGTGCCAGGCGGGAGCCGCGCAGTCGGAGACGACGAGGAGCAGGCGATGGGCCGGTTGGCGGTGGAGGGCGTGGGACGGGTCCCTGGGCAGGGCGTGACCGCGATGGTCGCGGAGCAACGGGGCGGCCCCCGACGGATGCTCGAGATGCCATACATGGATGCTGCGGAAGGCGGACAGTGTGCGCAGGACCTTCGTCAGGGCGCGCACGGTCTCGTCCCAGACCGCCATGGAGGTGCCGCGGTCCACGACCACGACGGCCTCCTGCCATGGCTCCGGCACCGGGACGAGCCGGGGGACGAGGACGCCAGTACGGGTGTAGTGATCGACGGTGGCGTCCAGGTCGAGCCCCTGCCGGGCCCGGGACGGCCGGGGGCGACGCAGCGGGCGCAGGGCGCGGCCGATCTCGAGGGCGTTCGGCAGGGCGCGGGCGCGGCCCATGCTCACGGGGCTGGCGGGGATCGAGGCGGCGGCGCTGTCGTCCTTCAGCCAGACCGAGGCCGCCGCCGTGGTGTCGGCCTTCCCGCCAACGGGCTCCGGGCCTGGCAGATCGGCGGGATCGTCGGACGGCGATTCGGTGGGGACGGGCTCGTCCGCCGGTAGCTCCTGGGTGGCCGGGGGCGGACCGGCGGGGTGGTCGCCGGCGTCCTCGGCGCTCGACCGAACGGCGGCGAGGAGGAGTGCGTCCAGGGCCGACGCGACGTCCCACTCCTCGCCGTCGCCCTCGCCGATACCGCTCGGCCCGGGCAGGCCCAGGGCCGCGAGCAGCCGTGCGGCAGGCTGCTCAGGCACGCCCGAGCCCCTGGAGCAGCAGCTCCTGCAGCCTCGTCCGCTGGTCCTCGTCCGGGACGCGGTCGCCGCGCAGCAGATGGACGGCGCTCAGCAACTGGTCGACGGCGAGACTCTCGCCGCGGTTCAGCCGCTCGACGAAGGCGTTCACCAGCGTCCGCGTGGTGCCCTCCTCGACCTCATCCAGGTGGGCCTCGACGATGCCGGTGAGCGCCGGGACCGTGAGCGCGGGCATGTCGAAACGCACACAGCGACGCAGGAACGGTGCGGGGAAGTCGCGCTCGCCGTTGCTCGTGAGCACGATGACCGGGTACTCCACGCACTCCACCAGGCCGTTGTGAATCGTGTGCCGGACGCCCGGCTCGGCGGTGCGGACGGTGACCTGGCTCCTGGTGTGGCGGGCGAGCTCGGGAATCTCGAAGCGGCCGCGCTCCAGGACGTCGAGGAGGTCGCCGGGCAGGTCGAGGTCGCTCTTGTCGATCTCGTCGATCAGCAGGGCACGGGGGCGATCCCCGGGCAGCAGCGCGGTGCCGAGGGGACCGAGCTGGACGAAGTCGCCGATGTCGTCGCGCACCGCGCGTGCGGCACGGGCGGCCAGCGTGGCGGAGGCGGTGCGGCGCGCGGCCCGTCCGCTCACCGGGGCGGCCGGGCGGTCGACGGCACGGACGTTGTGGGCGTGGATGCGGCCCAGGGCGTCGTAGCGGTAGAGCGCGTCGGCGAGCGTGCTGCGAGAGGTGATGTGCCAGCGCAGCACGTTCCCGAGTCCCAGCTCGGCGGCGATCTGCTCGACGACGGTGGACTTGCCGGAGCCCGCCGGGCCGGTGAGCAGCAGGGGACGGCGCAGGTGGAGTGCGGCATTGACCGCGTCGACCAGGCCGGGGGCCGGCCGGTAGGTGCGCGCCGGGGACGGCGTCGGTCCGCCGTACGCCCCTGCGCCGTTCCTGCCCAGCTTCGCCCGCCACGGGGGCGGCGGGGGGAGCGTGGGCGGCTCCTCGGGGACGACTCCCGTACCGGTGTAGTACGGAGTCCAGTTCATGCTCGCTCCTTCGGCGTCAGGTCGTGCGGGGCGACGACCGCCCGGCCTGCGCGCCGTTGGCAGAATGCCTGCCAGTGCGCGTCGTGCCAGGTCGTGCGGATGTCGGCCAGATGGCGGGGGCCGTCCCCGCCGAGGCTGTTGTCCAACCTCCCCTGGAAGGCGCGGACAAGGTGCTCCGGCAGCGCGTCCCAGTGCTCGGCGACCACGTCCCGCAGGGCTCGCGGGTCGGTGACGTCGAAGTGCCGGGGCCAGATCAGGGCCGGTGTGTGGATGAGGAGTTCCTCCAGCATCAGGCCGAAGTCGGTCTCCGGGAGGGTGCTCACTCCCCAGACGCAGCTGCCTGTGCGGCGGCGGCCGAGAAAGTCCTGCAGGGCTTCGAGGCTGCTGAGATCGTCGGGGGCGAGCCACGACGGGCCGGACTGGGCTCCGGTCTGCAACGCGGTCAGCAGCTGACTGCCGGTGTGCAGCAGGTCGTCGAGTCGGACGCCGGGCGGCGGTGTCAGCAGGCCCGACCAGCGGGTGGTGACGTCGTAGTCCACGCCGAGCATGCGGCGGCCCCGTACCACCCGCCACTCCTCCGGCGGGGAGTCCAGCAGCAGGAAAGTCGGGACCGACACGTCGATCGCCGACAGCTGCGCGCCCGCCGCGCTCAGCCAGGACAGGGCCCAGCCGACCGCTTCGTCCAACGCGCACACCAGGGCGTCCCGGCTGGGCCCGCACGGGAACTCCGCGGTGTGGACCACGGCCGAGCCGAACAGCAGTGACGCGTCCACCCGGACGACGTCCGCCCCGCCGTCGTCGGCGAGCACGAGGACCAGGCGGGGTGTCGCCCGGGCCAGTTCTCGCAGCCGGCTGTTCAGCGAGGTCGTGACGCCCCACTGGGTGGCCCAGGTCGTCAGCCGCTCCGGGAGGACCTCGCCCGCACCGGTCAGATGGGCGAGGGCCGCGACGAAGTGCACCAGCATCCGGAGCTGGCGGTCGGGGGCGACGGGGGACGCGTCGAGCACGGCGTACTCGACCAGGTCTCGAAGGGACGAGCAGGGCACCTGGACCACTACGTTCAGCGGGAAGCCGCTGCGCGCCGCCGCCTTGCGGAGCAGGTCGTCGGTCAGGGCGGGGCCGAAGGTCTCCTCCAGGACCGTGAGGGTGGCCTCGCATGTGCGCAGGTCACGCTGGAACTCCAGCACCCGTCGGACGGCGGGCAGGCCCCGGCGCTCCTGCCCCAACCCGGCCAGCCAGTCGGCCAGTTGCTTCGCGCTGTCGATCGCGTCCGTGCCGTCCAGCGGGCGCAGCACTTTGCGCATCCTCGCATACGCCGTCGGGCCCAGGCCGCCGGCGGAACGGTCCGTGGCGGCCTGGACGTTGCGGGCCAGCCAGAGGGATCGTCCGGGCACGGGGGAGCCGTTGAAGGTACAGCCGCCGGGTTCTTGGACGGTGATGCGGTCGCGCAGTTCCTCGATCAGCCGGTCGTCGACCGTCAGGTACTCCCCCGCGTCCGCCACTCCCTTCTCCAGCAGTTCGGCGAGCCGGACGCTCAGGCTCATGTCCCATGCGGGCAGATGGGCGGAGGCGGCGAAGAGCAAGGACAGGCGCAGGGCGCCCTGCTGGAGTCCGGCCGTCGCGGACTGTGCCCCCGGCAGCGCGGCGGCGGCATGGCAGGTGTCGACCACAGCCATCAGGCCGCTGAGGCCGGGCTCGTTGGCGACGGTGCCGAGCGCGGACGGCACGTCCAGCTGTCCGATCGCCGGGTCCTGCACGCTGCCCGAGGTGACGAAGTACAGCGGGCCGCCGCAGCCGCCCGTCCCGTGGCCCAGCAGCGCCAGCACCAGCGGGCCGCCGTCGGCCTTCGCCCGGGCGAGCGCGGTCGCGAGGGCCGCCTCGACACGGGCCTTCCCCAGTGCGGTGCCGACGAGCAGGGAACCGGTGTCGCCCTCGCCCCGGTCGACGCAGGCGCCGATGTCCGGGTCGACCAGCACCCGGTGCAGCCTGTGTGCGGCCTCTTCCAGGCCAGGCAGTTCCTCCGCGCCGGTGCACTGGGCGGCGACCACCAGCACATGGCGGGGCGGTGTCGGTGGGGCGAGGGCCGTCACGGCAGCAGCGCCTCCACGATCGGCCCGGCCACCTCTGCGTGCTCCAGGTACTTGGTGGCCGTGTGGGTCCACAGCCCGCCGGACCTCACGGGGGCGGTCTCGGCCTTCACGCCCCGGCTGCTCGGCGCGATCCAGTCCGCCAGCCGGGGGCGGCCGGCGATGACGTCGTCACGGTCCCAGAAGTTCAGCCACGCGCCCACGTTCTCCGGGCAGGACGGCGGCCGGGGCACGAGGCGTTGGAGGACCACACCGCCGAGGGCGAGGGGGGAGCCGAGCGTCACCCACAGGGCGACTTGACCCTCGTACTCGTGCAGTGCCTCGTACGCCACGACGGTGCCGAGAGAGTGCGCGACGACGACGAGCGGGCGGGAAGGATCCCAGTCGTCCAGCACCCGGGCCCGGACGGCCGCGCCGAGGGCGGCCTTGGCACCCCGCCGGTTCAAGTAGCGCGCCACCTGGGCGAGGTGCAGCGCGAACGCCTGCCCGTTCAGCCACTGCGCTGTCTGCCGCAGGCCGGGAAGCTGGAGCAGGCTCGTGGTCACCCACACCAGTCGGCGCCCCAACTCCCCCGGCCCCTGGGCCCGGCTGCCGGAGGCGAGGGCGTCGAGATGATGCCGGGCCTGTCCGACGACCCGGGCCTCGCGCGAGCCGGCCTCCGGCGGGAAACGCTCGGCGAGCTCCTCCACCATCGCGTCCAGCAGACCGGAGAGGAACTCCTCGTCCGGCGGATCCAGCTTCCCCTCGGCCCCTCCTCCTTGAGCACCGCGGGGAGTGAGCAGAGCGCTGTAGTCCGCGAACGTCGTGTCCGCGAGCCAGTCCTGAGTGAGCGCCGAGACCGATTCCGCGTGCCCAGCCTTGCGCGCACCGGTGGCCAGCGCCCGGAGCCATTGCCGCCGTTCGGTCTCCGCGTCGCGGAGTCCGCCGATGCCGTGCACGAACACGAGCTGCGGCTTCGCCGTCGCCACCACAGGCCTCCCCCCCCACCTCGCTCTGCGCAGGCCATCTTGCCTTGTGCGGGGCCGGAGGCGGAACTCGGAGCACACTTGACGAGCAGGCGTCCGTGCCTTCGAACTGCGCAGCGCCACCCAGCGTCTCGTGGTATGGCCCTTCTTCCAGCGATTGCAATCTGCGAAGGCTGGAGCGAAGTTCCACCAGACGTCTGCCCCGGTATCGGCGATGGGTTTCTCGTGGTCAATCGTGGTGGCCGCGGAACGACCGCAGTAGACACACAAGCCCCGATGCACAGTCAGGACCATGAGCCACTGACAGGTCTTCTGCTTGCCTCGCTCGCCGCGACGGATCTCGTCCATCACGCCCCCTCCGTTGCTGCAGGCTGATCAACGGCGATTGCAGGAGGCGGCACTGACAATCGAAGGTCGAGCCGGACGTCGCCGGGCTGAGCGCACTGCGGGATATCGCTCGGCCGCCATGCAATTCCGTCGTGCAGGGCAGCCACCCACCGTGGACGGCTCCAGGTTGGAACCTGCTGGCTACACCGCATGCTCTCGCTGCAACGGCGGTAGAGGTGATGGACGCGATGACCGCCTCTCAGGCGTTCTCGTCATGGATCCGCGCACCCAGATCCTCCGCCCACCCCAGCGCCCACGCCTTGAGTTCGTCGATCTGCCGGGGGGCGAGCCCGTACGCGGTGTAGTCCTCATCCTCGTACAGTCCGCGCCGATCAGCCGGTCCCGGAGGTCTTCGAGGCTGAAGTCGTCGTGGGCGCGACGGCGGCCCAGGGATTCGAGGTCGGCGGTGGAGCGGTGGCGGGAGGCAGCCTGGACGTCGATGAGGTCGCGGACGGTGCCGCGGTCGGCGAGGGCACGGACCTTGGTGCCGATCACGTCGTCGAGGGAAAGAACGGGGCCGTAGGGGGTCTGGGCTGGTGGAGCCCAGAACGCCTCCTTGAGGACGTCGACCTCGCACTCCTCGCCGGTGTCCGCATCGGTGACGAGAAACCGGCCGCTGAGCGGGTCGGTCTGGACGTGAGTGGTCCGCCATCCACGCGCGCTGAGGCCGGCTGTGAGTCAGGCGACGATCTCCTGCATCGGAGCGGGATTCTCGGTGGCGACGTCGAGGTCGCGGCTGAAGCGTTCGACCAGGCCGTGGGCCTGCACGGCGTATCCGCCGGTGAGGACCAGAGGGTAGGGGGAGCCGAGGTCGAGGATGTCGGCGAGGAGACGCTCGTGGAGCGGAGTGAGCTTCACGCGGCGGTCGTGTCGGCCGGAGCGGTGCGGAGCAGCTCGGGGAAGGCGTCCTCCCAGACCTCGCGGATGTAGGGACTGATCAAGCGCCGCAGAACGGGCCACTGCTCGGTGAGCAGCCGGTGGTGCAGGAGGGCCATCAGGTCCTCACTCAGTCCTTCGGCGAGGACGGTCCGGTAGAGCGTCATGCGGGACTTCGGACGGTCCAGGCTGTAGCTCGTCCGCCCGGACCAGGCGATGTGGAGCGGCAGGTCCACGTTGCCCTCGACGGGGCCGGCCAGCTCCTGCAAGCGCTCGGGCAGTCGGCTGCGGTAGCGGTCCCGCAGCACCTCGGCGCGGGGGGCGGTGATCGTCGGGTCCATGCATCCAGTATCGCTGCTGGGAGGCGGCGGCATGGCGGATCCGGGGCTCCCCTGTCGTACGTACGGGTCGGGCGCCGCCCGCCCTTCCCTCGGACATCTCACCCAGTGGGTGCTTGGCGCATCATCGCCTGCCCGTGCAGCCCCCAGGCGGCGCGGCAACCGGTTGGCCTGCCGACCCGGGACCAGCCCCGCTCGCGGGCGCCGGTGATCATGACGAAGCAGGTCACGCGGAGGGCCGCCGCAGTGGAGTCGGCTGCGGCTTCGGTCTCGGTGTCGGAAATGACGACGGTGTCGAAGCCGAGGCCCATGGCGCCAGCGCAGTGGACGAGAAGGACACCGGGCCGGCGAGGTCCCGGTAGCGGCCGGAGGGGGCAGGCGGCATCCACAAGGCACGCCGCTTCGGCCCCGAACGCAGCCCACTCGCTCCGGACCCATGCCGCGGACGAGCTGTCGAGGCACGCAGCCCACGTCTCAAACGGGAGTAAGGCACCTGTGTCCCGGTCCCCGTCATGGCAGCCACCAGGTCAGCAAGCTGGCACACTCCCGCGCCCGATGCTGACCGTTTGCTGACCCGAGTGGAGCCATCAAGCCTCTGACCTGCAACAACACCTAAGTGCTAGATCTTGGACTTGAACATGGTGCGCAGCATTTTTGCACTCCTGGAAGACGGCTCCCCGCTAGCTTCTGCAGGTCGGGGGCGCCCGTAGTGTACATCGGCATGCCTTCGGCTCGAAGACTTGTCAAACATCGTGCGCCATGGGTAGCAGGCTGCTCACCTGGGCGAACAAACTGCCGCGAGCTGCTGGGCAGTTGCGGTCCAGTGGCCGGTCGGCGCGCATGGGCGCCGAATGCCCTCACGGAACGAAGCCCGTTATGCCCCGTCAAGGTGATTTTTGTGATCAGGGCAGGACGACCCCGGCACCACCGTCCTTCATCCGATGCCCGACGCGAGATCGTCCTGCTGGCACCCGTGCTTCTCACCGTCCTCCTCACCGGCTCTGCCTGCCGCACCCGCCCTGGCCGCTGCGATGTGGCCCGTGCTCCCGACGATCGTGCTGGGGGCGTTCTGCCTGCTGACCGTGATCGGGCTCAGCCTCGTGTACTCCGATCTCGGAACGCCCTACACGGCGGCTGCGATCGTCGCGGTCACCTTGACGGCCGCATAGACGAGTCATCTTCGACTCCAGCGAGAGGAAACGCTCTTCCAGGTCCGGCTCGTCGCCGAGGACATCCTCCGCCACTGGTGATGCGCAACGGCGAGATCCGCGTCCTTGAGCCCAGCGTCCCTTCACCGCCCCTCAACCTCGCGACGCTCCTCGGAGACGACTACAACGTCGACACCGTCGCCTTCGCCTCCGGCGACCAGATGCTGCTCTACACCGACGGCGTGACGGAGACCCGGGACCGGGCCGGCACGTTCTTCCCGCTACCGGCGCGGATGCGGCAGCTCGGCCCGGCGACGCCCCGTGAGCTGCCGGACCGGCTTCACCGAGACCTGCTCCATTACAGCGGCGGAAGGCTCGATGACGACATCGCGGCCGTCGCCGTCCGCCGTCCGCCGTGGGCGCCCCGCGACTCCAGAGTGCTCCGCGTATGTAGGTGGCTGGAAGCCGTGTCACGGCTGCGTCTGCGCCCGGTGAGCAGGCGGATTTGATCAGCGTCGGCTTGCCCACAATGGTGTTATCAAGGGTGTATGGAGGCATTCTCCGGACGCCCTCTGGGCCCGGAACGTCATCCGCCCGTCGGACGCTCGCGCGAAGGTCGCGCTTCTTGGATGAACCTGCGCAGTGCGGCCGGTCAGGTGTTCCTCCTCCAGGTCGTCATCGTCTTCCTGCTGGTGGTGGCCGCGGTGGTGGGCATGGTGCTCCAAGCGGCGAGTGACGCTCTGCAGCAGGGGCGACGGGAGTCGGTCATCGCGGCCCAGTCGTTCGCGAGTGCCCCTGGCGTGGCCGCGGCACTGCAGAGCCGGGACCCCTCAGCGGTGCTCCAGCCGCGGGCCGAGGCGGCGCGCAAGCGCACAGGCATGGATTTCGTCGTCGTCATGAGCACGGAGGGGATTCGTTACACCTACCCCTATCCGGAGGAGATCGGGAAGAAGTTCGTCGGCACCATCGAACCGGCGCTGAAGGGCCGTACCGTCGTCGAGCAGGCCGGTGGGCCGCCTCTGCCCGCGGGCCGGGGGACGGCCGTGCAGGCGGTGGTCCCGGTGACCGACTCGCGCGGCAAGGTGGTCGGCCTGGTCTCCGCCGGAATCACCGTCAAGAACGTGGCGGGGCGGTGGCTGCCGCAGCTGCCGATCATCTTGGTCAGCGGCGCGGTCGCGCTGGCGCTGGCCATGACGGGAACGACGCTGGTGTCCCGGCGGCTGCGGCGGCAGACCTTCGGCCTGGCTCCGGTGGAGCTGGCACAGTTGTACGAACACCACGACGCGGTCCTGCACGCGGTGCGGGAAGGGGTGCTGATCACCGACCCCGACGGACGGCTGCTGTTGGCGAACGACGAGGCGACGCGGCTTCTCGGACTGCCGGCTGACGTGCGGGGGCGCTCGGTGCGGGAGCTGGGACTGCCGGAGCCGGTCGTGAGCCTGCTGTCGTCGCCGGAGGAGGTCACCGACGAGGTGCTTCGCGCGGGGGACCGACTGCTGGCGGTGAACAAACGGCCGACGTACCCGCAGGGCGACCGGGGAGGCAGCGTGGTGACCCTCCGGGACACCACGGAGCTGGCGGAGATCTCGGGTCGGGCCGAGGTCGCGCGGGAGCGGCTGAGGCTGCTGTACGAGGCCGGGGTGCGGATCGGGACGACGCTGGATGTGAGGCGTACGGCCCAGGAGTTGGCCGACGTGGCGGCACCGCAGTTCGCCGACCTCGTGACGGTGGATCTGCTCGACGCGGTGCTGCGGGGGTGGGAGCCGACGGCGGAGGGCTGGCGGCATCTGCGCCGGGCGGCGATCGGCGGCGAACACCGGATGATGCCGGTGTATCCGCTGGACGAAGTGATCGCGTTCTCGCCCCGCACCCCGCAGATGCGGACGCTGCAGGAGGGGCGGGGGATGCTGGAGACGGACCTGCGCCGGGCACGCGGCTGGCGGGAACAGGACCCGGAGCGCGCCCGGAAGGTCCTGGAGGGCGGGCTGCGGTCGCTGGTGGCCGTGCCGCTGCGGGCGCGGAACGTACCGCTGGGCGTGGCGAACTTCTACCGGACGGCGGATTCCCCTGCCTTCGAGCCGGAGGATCTCACCTTCGCGGAGGAACTGGCCGTGCGGGCGGCGGTAGCCATCGACAACGCCCGGAGGTTCACCCGGGAGCACGCGACGGCGGTGGCGCTGCAGCGCAGTCTGCTGCCGCGTGGACAGCCGGAGCAGGACGCGCTGGAGGTGGCCTGGCGGTATCTGCCCTCGGAGGCGGGGGTGGGCGGGGACTGGTTCGACGTCATCCCGCTTCCGGGCGCGCGCGTGGCCCTGGTGATGGGTGACGTCGTCGGTCACGGGCTGCACGCGGCGGCGACGATGGGTCGGCTGCGCACCGCTGTGCACAACTTCTCCACCCTGGACCTGCCCGTGGACGAGGTGCTCGGGAACCTGGACGACCTGGTCGTGCGCATGGACAACGAGAACAACAGCGGTGATGCCATGGACGGCCACGAAGGGGAGGCGGTGACCGGAGCGACCTGTCTGTACGCGGTCTACGACCCGGTGGCGGGGACCTGCACGGTGGCCCGTGCGGGACATCCGGAGCCGGTGGTGGTGCGCCCGGACGGGACGGTCACCTCCCTCGGTGTGCCGGTCTCGGCGCCCCTCGGTCTGGGCGGCTATCCCTTCGAGAGCGCCGAGGTGTCCCTGCCGGAGGGTTCACACCTGGTGCTGTTCACCGATGGCCTGGTGGAGAACCGCGCCCACGACTTCGACGTCGGGATGGACAGGCTGCGCCGGGCCTTGGGCGGGTCCGGGAAGCGCACTCCGGAGGAGATGTGTCAGGCGGTGATCGACGCGCTGAAGCCGTCACGCCCCTCCGACGACATCGCGCTGCTGACGGCACGTACCCGGATGTTCCCGCCCTCGCGCGTGGCCGAGTGGGACGTGCCGCCCGATCCTGCGTTGGTTCCCTCGGTGCGGGGGCGCTGCAGGGAGACGTTGCGGGAGTGGGGGCTGGAGGAGATCGGATTCGCCACGGAGCTGATCGTCAGCGAGTTGGTCACGAACGCGATCCGGTACGGCTCGCCGCCGATCGGCGTGCGGTTGTTGCACGGACGCTGTCTGATCTGCGAGGTCTCGGACGGCAGCGGTACCTCGCCGCGCCTGCGGCGGGCGGCGACCACCGACGAAGGCGGGCGGGGGCTCTTTCTGGTGGCGCAGTTCGCGCAGCGATGGGGAACGCGGTACACGACCCGCGGCAAGGTCATCTGGACGGAGCAGCTTCTTCACGACGGCGAATCCACCGCCTCGGGCCTCGCACCGGTCGACTTCCTTCTCGACCAGTTCGACCTCGACCAGTTCGATGAACCCGGTTTGTGAGCCGACGTTGACCGCGCCAGGATGCCGGTGCCGGGATGCTTTCGCGGCCTCCTGACCCGGGCCGCACAACCAACGTCTCTACGCAACCAGGTGATTGACAGACCCGTCATGGACGACGGTAGCAAGACGAGCAGCGCGGACGACACGGGCGAGTTGATCGGACAGACCCCGCCAGGGGGCTCGCGGCGCCCCGGCGACGTCAGCACGGACGCGTTGCCTCGCCCTGGGGTCGCGGGGGTGAAGCCTGGACAACAACCTTCGGATCCGCGAGGCAGAGTGGGGGTGCTGCCGGGAACTGCCTGCCAGGCAGGCAGTTCCCTCTCAATCCCGTTCTGGAACGGCAATTTCCCCGGGCAGTGACCAACCCTCCTGCGGGACCGTGACGTTGACGATCTCCGGGGTCCGTATGAGTGGGGCGGCAGGGTGCTCCGTGCCTTGGTGAAGTGGTCGGAGGTGACGTGGGTCAGGCCGGCCTCGTCATCGCGGAAGGCTTCGACCAGCGGGTGATGTCCGGCCAGGTGTCGGCGGATTCGGGCAGAACGTGGAACTTGGCGGTGATGAGGATCAAGGCAGGCCTCCCTGAGGGCCTGTGAGTCGGCGATCCGTTCAGGGCACGAGAATTGCCCGTCCTCGTACCCGTCCGGCGTCGAGGTCGTCCAGGGCGTCCTGGAAGCCCTCGACGCCGGCTTTACGACCAGTCTCGGCACCTGCCTGATCACCCACCGCCACGTCCAACGCCTTTGCCAGGGCGCCTTGGGCCCCCTGGTTCAGCCGGGCATGGGGTGGTGCGCCCTGGCGAACTGCTCCACAACGGCGGCGCAGAAGGCGGGCAGGTCGGCCGGGCTTCGGCTGGTGATCAGCTGCCCGTCGATGACCACCTCCTGGTCGGCGACGACCTCCGCGCCGGCGTTGCGCAGGTCGGTGCGGATGCTGGGCCAGGACGTCAGACGGCGGCCGCGCACGGCGTCGGCCTCCACCAGGGTCCACGGGCCGTGGCAGATCGATGCGACCGGTTTCCCACTGGCCATGAAGTCCCTGACGAACCGCACCGCGTCGCGATCCATCCGCAGCTGGTCAGGGTTCATGGTGCCGCCGGGCAGGAGCAGGGCGTGGTAGTCGTCGACGGAAGCGTCGGCGACCAGGCGATCCACGGGGAAGGTTCCCGCCGGGTTGAGGTCGAACTGGCGGGCCTGGATCTCGCCATGATGGAGCGAGAGGATTTCGGTCTTCGCCCCCGCGCCCTGCAACGCCCCGCGGGGCTGGTCGAGTTCCACGCGTTCGACGCCGTCGGCGGCCAGGATTCCCACCCGCATTCCTCGGAGTTCCTGTGTCACGGTACGGCTCCCTTCACGAGTCGCTGGTAGTACGAGGCGAACGCTAAGGACACCCGGAAGGGTCCGCATCCCCATTTCCGGATCGGGGACCGCAAGGCCCGGTCGAGGGTGCCCCGACCGCGTATGTACGCGCGACCAGCCGGAGAGCTGTTCCGGTTGGGGGGCGACCTTGGTCCAGCCGTCGTCTCGACGGGCGTAGCACCAGGGCGCGACTGCTACAGCAGCCGATCGAGCACCACGGTCACGTCCTCCCAGTGGCCGGTCTGCGAGTTCTTGTCCTCCAGATACATGATCTTGAACGTCTCGGCGAGGGCGACGCTGAGACCGCCGATCCTCTCGGGGTAGCGCTCTTCGGTCTCGCGGGTGGGTGCCCTGTCGAGGGGAGTGTGCGCGGCGAGCTGTTCCAGGATCGACTTCCTTTTTGGCAGGAACCGGACGGCGTCGTCCGCTCATGTCCGCGCTGCCATCGGCTGTTACCCGGTCGAGGTTCGCAGAGCCCCCCGCTGAGCACCTCCGCACCCGAGGCCGAAAAGGAACCGTTCCTCCTGCCCTGGCGGAGCAGCATGAATGCGCCGGCCCTCGGACGGCCGTCCGAGGTCATGCCCACCCCAGTGCGGGTGCGAGCCGCGCAGGCTGTTCCGCATCGGTCCATCGGACTGCAGGCGTGGCTGAACTGCACCTGTGCTCGGAGGTGTACCGAGCCCACTGCTTTTCCTCCCGCAGGGAGCAGGCAGCGTGCCTCTCGCATCCGGAGCATGGAGAGGTCCGATGCCACTCGGCCTCTGCCGAGGCGCACACGCCCTCAGACAGGTATCAGCCCACCGCCCCCACACGCACACCGCACCCTTCGGTGGCTGTCTCGGGACCCACCCCGGACAGCCGCAAGGCTTCAGAAAAGGGGACCACTCATGCACTACAACACTTTCATCGACACCGTCACCCGGCGCGCCCCTGTCCCCCCGGAAAAGGTGGAGCCTCTCACCCGAGCCACCCTGGAAACCCTGGCCGAGCGGCTCACCAGGGGTGAGGCGGAGGACCTAGCGTCCGAACTGCCCAAGCCGCTGAAGGAACCGCTGGTCTCTCCCACTCCGGAGGCCGAGTCCTTCGGACTCGACGAGTTCATCAATCGGGTGAGCCAGCGAGCAGGGGTTAGCCCGGACGAGGCCCGCGAGGGCGTACGGGCGGAGCTGAGCACCCTGAAGGACGCGGTCAGTGATGGCGAGTTCCGCCACGTAATGGCCCAGCTGCCCCGGGATTTCGAGGCTCTCGTCGGCGCCCCGGGCTAGAGGAGCCATGACCGACGAGGCCGGCGCCATCATCGGGGGGAAGGGACCCGCCGTGCTCACGGAGGCCGGATGCGGCGGCACGGCATGTGCGCCTTTCCGGTACCGCAATCGACGGGCCGCCGCACGCGGCGGGCTTTCGGCCCGTGGCCGGCTTGCCGTTCCTGTCGCGTGTTATGACGCGAATTCCATTTATGACGCGAACTCCATCGACTTTATGACAGAGGACCCGGCATGAGCACTCAGACGCCCCGCATCCGCTTGCCCTCCCGCGTTCCGGCCGGTGCCTCGCCGAGCGGGGACGGCATCGTCGTCGGAACCGGTCAGGTTCAGGTGGATGCCTTCATCGACTTTCTGTGCCCTTTCTGCAAGCAGTTCGAGGAGAGGAGCGGGCCGCTCCTCGACGAGTTGGTGGCGGACGAGGTGATCAGTCTCGTCTACCACCCGATGGGTTTTCTCGACGGTCTGTCCACCACCCGGTACTCCTCCCGCGCCTCGGCGGCCTCAGGCTGCGCGTCCGATGGCGGCCACTTCATGGAGTACCTGTACGCGCTGTTCGCCAACCAGCCCCCCGAGGGCGGGCCGGGCCTGTCGGACGATGAACTGGTCCAGCTCGGTCGCGCGGTGGGACTGGCGGACAGCTCGTTCGCCGCGGGCGTCCGCCAGGGCGTCTACCTGGACTGGAGCTCCTACGTGACGGCGACAGCCGTCCAGCTGGGGGTGGGTGGAACGCCGACCGTGGCGGTCCGGGGCGTCCCGGTGCCGGCCAACCCCCGGACCATCCTTGCCGCGGTTCGTGCCGTCCGCGCCAGTGTTGACGGATGAGGCGCCCGGTCAGCCGCGACCGGCTCCAGCGAGTTCCTGGAACTCGCTCGGAACAGCAGTAGCGGTGACCACTCGTCGAGGCGAGCTCGGCAATTGCCGGGCCGTCACGGATCTGCCCTCGGCGGGCGTCACGGGCCCCGGAACGAGGCGCCCCAGCACAGCGCAGCGCACGGATGCGGACCCTGCCACGCCCGATTCACCGGAGGATCGCATGACACAACCGACAGTTCCCTCAGCCGATGCCCCCGTGGACGTCCAAGGCGAGGCGCAGCGGCCGTTCCCCGAGCACGCGGCCATGGCCAGGGCGTATCCCGGCGGCAGGATGACCGTCGGCGCCATCACTCCCCTGGAGGGCTTCGAAGGGCCCGTGCCGTCCCTGGCCGGGCACGTCGAGCGGATCCAGCAGGCCGAGCGGGCCGGCTTCGCCTCGGTGTGGGTCCGTGACGTGCCGCTGCTGGACCCGAGCTTCGGGGACACCGGGCAGGTCTTCGACCCCTGGGTGTACCTGGGGCTGCTCAGTGCCCGCACAACCTCGATCACACTGGGGACCGCCAGCATCGTCATGCCGCTGCGGCATCCACTGCACACCGCCAAGGCGGCCGCATCGGTGGACCAGTTGTCAGGCGGACGGCTCCTGCTCGGGGTGGCCACCGGTGACCGGCCCGTGGAGTTCCCGGCCTTCGGTCAGGACATGGGCGGGCGGGCCGAGAGGTTCCGGCAGTCGCTGGAGTACTTCCGTGTCGTCCTCGAGCACCGTTTCCCGGACGTGGAGTCGCCGCTCGGCCGGATGCGCGGCACCGATCTGCTGCCCAAGCCGGTGTACTGGCGGATCCCCGTACTGATGACGGGACGCGGCAGGCAGGACGTCCGGTGGATCGCCGACCACACGGACGGCTGGCTGTACTACACCCCGCCGCTCCAGCAGCAGGCCGAGAACATCGGGCGGTGGCGGGAGCTGACCCGGGGCGACGGCGATGGGTTCAAGCCGTACGCGCAGGCCACGTATCTGGATCTCGACGAGGATCCACTGGCCCTGCCCCGGCCCATCCACCAGGGCTTCTCGGTGGGCCGGGTGTCGTTCCTGGCGATGATGCGGGCCTGGCAGGGCATCGGCATCGACCAGCTGATGATCAACTTCAAGCACAGTCGCCGTCCGGTCGCCGAAGTGATCGACGAACTGGCCGAACACGTGCTGCCGCACTTCCCGCCCGGGCGCTCCGGGGCGCGCGGCGAGCGGCGGCGGCCCGTGGAGCGGACCGGGCCCTGAGGAAGGACGACCCCGGCGCCCCCTGCGTGACAGGGCCGACAGGGCCGGGCTCAGTCCCGGGCGACCCCGGACGGCCGCTCCTGCGCGTAGTCGCACGTGCCCTCCGCCCGGAATTGCAGGGCCGCTCTGGTCACCTCCGCGCCGAGGCCGCGCAATTGGTCCCCGACCGCCTGGTCGGTGAGGAGTCCGTCGCCGTCGAAGACCCGCGAGGACCGCGGGACCGCGAACACCAGCGGCACGGCCCAGCCGCGCAGCGACCGCACGATGAACTCCATCGCGTTGATCGCTTGCAGGCCCTGCACCCCACCGGCGGTCGTCAGCATCCCCACGGGTTTGTTGCTGAGGTAGGGCGGGTCGTGGTCGGCCAGCAGGGCGAGCCAGTCCACCGCGTTCTTGAACGCGCCGCTGACCGACCCGTGGTACGTCGGGCTGCTCCACAGCAGGGCGTCGGCGGCCTGGACGATGTCCGCAAGCCGGCGGGCGGACGGAGGGGCACCGCGCTCGGACGTGTAGAACGGGAGACGCAGCCGCTTGAGGTCGAGTAGCTGGGTGTCGGCGCCCGCATCGGCCGCCCCCTCGACGGCCACACGCAGTGCGGTGAGGCTGGTCGACGGGGTGCGCAGCGAACCTCCCATTCCGACGACGAGCGGGCGCGTCATCCCGTCAACTCCTTCAGAGCATCTCCAGGGGCGTGGGCCCGTCGGGCGGCGGGAACGCCTCGTCGAGGGCGTCGAGCGCCTCGGGGGGAAGGTGGAGCTCCGCCGCGCCGCGGTTCTCCCGAACGTGGTCGGGTGATCCGGAACGCGGGATCGCGGCGACCCCCTGTTCCAGCACCCAGGCGAGTGCCACCTGGGCCGGTGTTGCTCCGAGGTCCCGGGCCACGGCACCCAGTGCCTCGACCTCCAGGATCCGCCCCTGCTCGATCGGGGAGTAGGCCATGACCGTCACCTCGGCCTCGCGGCACCAAGGGAGCAGATCCCACTCGATGCCGCGCCGGGAGAGGTTGTACAGCACCTGGTCGACGGCCGCCGCGTCCCCACCAGGGAGCGTGGCCAGCTCGGCCATGTCGGCGACGTCCAGATTGCTCACGCCCCAGTAACGGATCTTCTCCGCCTCCATGAGGTCGGTGAATCCCGCAAGGGTCTCCTCGAGTGGCCACCGTCCCCGCCAGTGCAGCAGGTACAGGTCCAGCTGTTCCGTACCGAGCCGCCGCAAGCTGCCCTCGCAGGCGGCGACGGTGCCCTTCCGGTCGGCGTGGCCGGGCAGCACCTTGCTGACGAGGAAGACCTCCTCCCGCCGCCCCCGAAGGGCCTCCCCGACGAGTTCCTCGGCTGCGCCGTCGCCGTACATCTCCGCCGTGTCGACGACGGTCATGCCCAGGTCCACGCCCAGCCGCAGCGCGGCGATCTCCTGTTCACGCCGGGCCGGGTCCTCGCCCAGGTACCAGGTGCCCTGCCCGAGCGCCGCGATCTCCTCACCGGCGGGGAGGGTAATCGTTCTGGCCGATTCCGCAGACATCTCGGGCCTCCCGTCTGCCGCGGATCCGTGTCACGCGCACCCGCACCGGGTGCCCAGGTCCGCGCCTCCCAGACAGCCGTGTCGCATGCGCCGCAGGGAGGTCAGGAGAGGCGGACCGGACTGCGCCGAGAGCTCGCCGGGACCGGGTGGGCGACCCCGCAACCCGACGACCGCCGACACAACGGCGGCGCAGGAGAGGACCGTCGCGAAGCCGACACGGACGATGGGGGCGAGAGCCCGGGGATCTCCGACGGCAGGCCAGGTTCGTCCACCACCACGACACGCACGGTTCTGCCGGAAAAAGTCCGGGGCACGTCAGCCGTCCTGAGCACACGTTCGTATGCGTCCGCGCCATGGCAGCCGCGAGGGACCGGCGATCAGCGGGGGCACCCACGTGCCCCGGCGCACCGCGGCGTCCGGGCCGCCGGCGCCGTCACGGGCGGCCGTGCCGAAGGCCCAGGGTCACCCGGCGGATTCGAGGGCCTGGGAGAAGTCACCCGGCGGATTCGATGGCTTGGGAGAAGTCCTTTCCGAGCTGCGACATAAGGTCGTTGAACTCCTTCTCGCTGATCGCCTCGCGGAGCACGGCCAGTACGGTCCGCACACCCCGGTCGGCTTCCTCCTCCTTGAGCATGGTGCGTTCGGCCACGCGCTGCACGCTGTCGTGGTGGCCGAAGCGCTCGATGCGGTCCGTGGTTCCCCGGCGCACCGCCTCCGCGAGGCCCTCGGGGAGCTCCGTGATCAGGTCCCTGGCCTCTCCCGGGCTCAGCCTGTGGGCCAGAGTCTCGAGCGTGGCCCAGGTCAGGTCCCTCGCCTCCTGCCGGCTCAGACCGGTGCGCTCGGCGACGATACCGACGAATTCCTGCTCATCCATGCGTCGTCCTCCTTCGCTGCTGTGTTGCGACGAACGGCGCGGATCCCCTGCAAGCCTGTCACGCCGACCCGGCCCACGCCCGCCCACGGACGAAGTAGCCGAGGTCGGGCGGCGACTCCGCGAATGGGACGCGAACCCCCAGAAGGCCCGGGTGCATCAGCTTGCCGCGGCATGGGACGAATCAGTACGTGTGAGCGGGTCCGGGCGTGGAAACCCGAGGGGCCCCGACTGCAGGGAGGCGTCATGGACGCCCATGTCACTGCCCAGGGAAGCCCCATCGCCACGGTCAACCCGTACACCGGTGAACGGGTTCGTGAGTTCCCGGCGCTGAGCGCGGAGGACGTAGGGCGCGCGATCGACGCGGCGCACTCCAGCTTTCCGGAGTGGCGTGCCCGGTCGACGGCCGACCGGGGGGCCCTCGTGCAACGCGCCGGCCGGCTCATGAGGGAGCGCAAGGAGGAACTGGCGCACCTCCTGACCCTCGAGGTCGGCAAGCTGATCGACTCGAGCCGTGCGGAGGTCGACCTCGCGTCCGACATCCTCAGCTACTACGGCGAGCACGTCCCCGAGTTGCTGGAAGAACGGCCCCTGCCGGTGCCCGAGGGCACGGCCGTGCTGGTGAACGAGCCGCTCGGCGTCCTTCTCGGTGTGATGCCGTGGAACTTCCCGCTGTACCAGGTCGTCCGATTCGCGGGTCCGAACCTCGTCCTCGGCAACACGATCCTGCTCAAGCACGCCAGTAGCTGCCCCCAGTCCGCACTGGCACTCGAGCAGCTGTTCACGGATGCGGGTGTGCCGACCGGGGTCTACACCAATCTTTTCGTGCGGGGCAGAGACGTCGGAAAGATCATCGACGACTCGCGCGTGCAGGGAGCGTCACTGACCGGAAGCGAGCGGGCGGGCGTGAGCTTGGGCGAGATCGCCGGCCGCAATGTCAAGAAGTCCGTCCTCGAGCTGGGTGGCAGCGATCCCTTCGTCGTGCTGGACGATCACAACCTCGAGCGCACCGTGTACGCCGCGTTCCTCGGCCGGATGGGCAACACCGGCCAGTGCTGCGTGGCGGCCAAGCGTTTCATCGTCCTTTCCGACGTCTACGACGCCTTCGTCACCGGGCTGCGTGACCGGATGAGCGAGGTGCAACCGGGAGATCCGGTCGACCCCGCCACCACGCTCGGCCCGCTGTCCTCCGAGGCCGCGGCCGACCTCCTGATGGAGCAGGTTCGTGACGCGGTGGACAAGGGAGCCACGGTGGTGCTGGGCGGCGGGCGGCCCGACCTGCCGGGCGCCTTCGTCGAGCCGACCCTTCTCACCGACGTCACACCGGACATGCGGGCCTACCGGGAAGAGCTCTTCGGCCCCGTCGCCACGGTCTACCGGGTCGCCGACGAGGACGAGGCCGTGGCACTGGCCAACACCTCCCCCTACGGCCTGGGAGGCGCGGTCTTCGCCGCCGACCCGGAACGTGCTCGCGGAGTCGCGGACCGGCTGGAGGCGGGCATGGTGTGGATCAACCACCCGACCGCGTCCCGACCGGAGCTGCCCTTCGGCGGCATCAAGCGCTCCGGCTACGGGCGCGAACTCGGCGACGTGGGCATCATGGAATTCGCGAACCGCAAGCTCGTGCGCTACGTGGACGCCGACGCCCCGATCGCAGAAGTGCTGGGCTGACTGCGTTCGACCACCCAGTGGCGGCGGCCCGATCGCTCGCTGGACTCGATGCGCCCTGACATGGGCGGTGTCCAGGACGACGCGGGTGATGTCGACGAGACCGACGTGGTCGAGCCGGTGAAGGACGGCTTCGTGCGGGCGGCTCCACACCCCGCCCCTGCTGGACTCCGTGCGGGAGGTCGATTGGAGGTCGATGAGGAGCTCGCTCCGGCCGGGCCGCTCGGCGGCGTCTCCGACCGGGCGGCGAGGCGGCACGTCCGCTGAGGGCTCGACCGGCACCGAGCGGCCCGGCCGTCAGCTGTCCAGCTCCTCCTCGACCGGCGGTTTCGGCACCTCGCGCAGATGCTGGGACTGTCCCGGCCTGCCGCCCGCCCGGGCCTGCTCGGCTCGCTGTGCCGGGCTCAGCCCGAGGTCGGACTCGGGGTCCACGCGGACCGAACGGGCCACCTCCTCGCGGTTGGCGTACTGCTCGGCCGGGATGCCTCGCAGCGCCTTGACGACCTCCGGCGCGGCGCCCGAACGGCTCGCCGCTTCGATCAGCTCGTCCTTGCCGACGGGGAAGTCGACATCCTTGATGGCCTTCACCACGTCCCGGGCGCTCGTACTGTGAGTCATGGCCCGTCTTCCCTCATCGGAATCCGGAATCCTGGTCCACCCGGGTAACCGGCAGGGGTCGCTCACTCACCTCCTTCACGCGCCGGATTTCCCCCGTTTGCCCTCTGGGCCGGGACGACCCCCAGCCGACCATGCCCTCCACGAACCGGGGGCGCTCTCCCGCGGCCCTGTTCGGCAGTCGGCCGTGGGGTGCCGCCCGGCGCTGCCGCGCGGAAGGCTGCCCTTCCGGTGGGAGTAGCGGTGGTTCGTCCAGTGGCGCTAGGCGTCGTCGCCCCGCTCGCCCTCGGCCTGGGACGGCTCGCTCCGGGGGACGTCCGGGTGCCGTTCCGTTGCGGTACGCTCGCCCGTCTCGTCCCGCTCGCCCTCGGCCTGCGAGGGTGTGCGCGAGTACCAGGCGTCGTAATCAGGGGCTCCGGATTTCATGACGGGCCTCCTTCGTCGCTCACGTCCATCCTCCCAGCTTGTCCGGGGCCTCCGCGACGTGCCCCTTCTCCGACCTCGCCTCGACGTACCCGAAGGCGCAGCCGATCGACTGGTGCTCGAAGGTGCACCGCTCGGCGCGGCGATGTCCCTCAGCTTGCGGAACACCATTTCGGCCTCGCTGCGTGGCGCCACTGGCAGCGCCCGGGTGTGAGCCATGACCCGCACCCGGGCGCAGGCGGAGTGCGACGTCAGCCGCCGGCCACGGCGCGTACCGCCTCCTCGACCGGGGTGGACCCGCTGATCAGCTCGAGGATGCGCCCGGCGGTCCTGGGCTCGTGGAGCAGGGCGGCGAGCACCGCAGCCACGTCCTCGCGGGGCACCTGGCCGCGGTCGGTGTGCTCGGCGAGCGTGACGCGGCCGCTACCGGGGTCGTCGGTCAGCGTCCCCGGGCGCAGAATCGTCCAGTCCAGGCCCGGGCGGGAGGCGATGTCGGCGTCCGCCTCGCCCTTGGCCTTCAGGTAGGTGGCGAACACCGGGTCGGTGCCGGGCGGCGGTGGACTGTCCACGCCCATCGCGGAGATCACCAGGAAGCGCCGCACCCCGGCGCGCTCGGCCGCGTCGGCGAGGAGGATGGCCGCGTTCCGGTCCACCGTCTGCTTGCGGGCCGCGCCGCTGCCCGGTCCGGCGCCCGCGGCGAACAGTGCCGCGTCGGCGCCGCCGAGGTGGCCGGCCACCTCGTCCAGCGAGGCGTGCTCCAGGTCGCACACCACCGGTTCCGCACCGTCCGCGCGCAGGTCGTCGGTGTGGTCCGGGTTGCGAATCAACCCTGTGACGTTGTCGCCGCGCGCCGCAAGCAGCCGGGTCAGCCGGCGCGCGATCTTTCCGTGTCCACCCGCGATCACAATGTGCATGGGGTCATTCTTGCCACACGCGACCGCTCCCGCCGGGCTGCGGGACTGCCGCGGCAGGTCGGGTCCCACGGTTGCCGCACCGAGCGTGGCGGAGCACCTCTCGGAACTCTCCTGCCTTGACGGTGCTTCAGCTTCGCCGACCTGTGCGTGTCGGAGTGGACCTGCTCGTACACCCTGTAGACCAGGGGGATGAGCGCCGCGCCGGGGAGTCACGCGGAGGCCCCATGCGCGCAGAGCCGAACGAGTACGAGCAAGAAGCGGCAGAAAGGGCACGACCCCATGGATGTGGAGCCGCTTCTGTGGCGCTTGGCCGACAAGTACGCGCCCGCCCCGCCGGCGTACTCCGTCGCGTCGAGGCCCACGTGGTTCGACCACGCCGGTGATCTCGTCGTGGTGAACAGCCCGGTCACCTGGGACACCCCGTGGCGCACCGAGGGCGGGTTCAGCCATCGAATCCCCGCAGGCAGCCATCCGGTGTACGCGGGCTCCTGCGCCTACGCCCCGCCCGGCGAGGACACCGACGCACTCTGGCTCACCGTCACCATGCTCGTGATGCCGCTGGCCGAGCCCTCCCGGATCGAGGCGGCGGACTGGAGCGTCCCGGGCTACCACGACGTCCACCTGATCGAGGACTACGCCGTCCTGTGGGGTGAAGAGGCCATGCGCGCGTCGCTCCCGCACGTGGACGACGAGCCCTCCTTCGTCCGCGATGCGCGAAGGGACATTCGAGCCCGAGGGCCGCGTCACCGGTCGGACAACTGGAGGCAGACGGTGCTGGACCGGGACACCGGTGCGAACGCCTTCGTCTTCCCCGTACACGACGCGGAGTACGTCACCGGATACGAGATCGTCGACGACCACGGCAACCTGCTGTGCCTGGTGTTGGCCGCGTGCGAATAGAGAACCCGGGCAAGGGGCTCTGAGTTGGCATGCCGCTCCGGGCTCGTCGGCGCACGACCGCGGGAACACCGCACCCGCGCCGCTCAGCTCCTCAGCCGGAAGCGGATGAGATTGGGATCCTCGGCGGTCAGATACGCGGCGCTCGTGACATAGACGGTGCCCGCACGCACCGCGACGGACGTGGGGTTCTGCAACCCGTCGGCCTGGGTCAGCACGATGGAGTGTCCACCGTCGGGCTCGACCAGCGCGACCCGACTCGTGCCGTTCAGAGTGGCAAGCAGCTGCTCGCCACGGCCGGTGAAGGCGAAGTCGTCGATCCCGGGCAGCCCGGTGGCCTCGGTCCGCAGCCGGCCGGCACGACCGTCCGGGCGGATGGGGATGCGCAGGATGGTGCCCTTGTCGAGGTTGGTGGCCCAGACCGCACCGTTGTGGATCTTCAGGCCGTTCACGCCGAGGAAGCCGGTGGAGGCCAACTCGGGTGCGGCGGACCAGACGGCGGGGGTGCCACCGGTGATGGGCACACGCGAGATGGTGCCGAGTACGGAGTCGGTGATGTAGAGCATGCGCGTGCGTGTGTCCAGGGCAAGGCCGTTGGGCAGGCCGTTCGCGGGGAGCGCCGCGATCCGCTGCGGCTTGCCGCCGGGGCGCAGGCGCCACACGCCGGTCAGGTCGGGCGTACCGGTGGCGTAGAGGAAGTACAGCGTGCCGTCGTGCGCCCGAACGATGCCGACCGTCAGCGGGAAACCCAGCACCGGGGTGCGGGTGCCGCCGTCGGCGGGCTCGGGCAGGGTGGCCAGTATCCGGGTGGTGCCGTCGCGGGAGACCTTGGCGACCTGCCGGCCCGCGGCGAAGGTGACATAGGCGTCCCCGTTGGGTGCCAGGGCTATGTTCTCCGGGGTCTGGCCCTTGGCCAGGTCGAAGTGCACGGACACCCGCGGGACGCTGGGCGGCGGGGTTGCGGCCGAGGCCTCGGCCGCCGGGCTGAGCGCAGCGGCGGTGGCCGCGAGGAGGGCGGCTGAGGCCGCCATGAGAGTGCGAAGCTTCTTGGGCATGGTTCCTTCACTGGATGTGGCCATCGCACGTGTTGGCTGGGCTGGGGAGGGCATGCCGGACCGGACGACCGCGCGGCTACGGTCTCCGACGGCTGGTGTGCTCCGGCTGCTGCTGTGCCCGCCGGTCCGGACACGCCTGGGGCGCGCGATCGCTGTGTGTGCGGGTCTCAGTCGGTGAGCACCTGAGATCTCGGCCGCGCCGCGCCCGGGAGGGGGTCCGGCGAGGTGGGCCGGGTGGAGGTG
>NZ_JAIGQA010000132.1:0-24285 GCF_019733245.1 Streptomyces sp. WAC04114 | reverse complement strand
CCGCCACGCGGAACGGCGCCCGCCGCCTGACCTCCGCCACGGGGAACGGCGCCCTGCCGGACCGGGGGTGGCGGGGCGCCGTTCCCCGTGGCGGAGGTCAGGCGGCGGGCGCCGTTCCGCGTGGCGGAGATCAGGCCCGGGGCGCGGTGCTCGCCCGGACCACCAGGTCGGTGCCCAGCTCCACGCGTGGTGAGTCCGGCTGCTCGTCGCGGGTCAGGCCCAGCACCGTGCGCACGGCGAGTTTGCCCATGTCGGCCAGGGGCTGGCGGATCGTCGTCAGGGGCGGGGCCGACCAGCGGACTTCCGGAAGGTCGTCGAAGCCGACCACGCTCATGTCCTGCGGCACCCGCAGTCCGCGCCGGCGCAGTGCCTCGATCGCGCCGAGTGCCATCTGGTCGCTGGCCGCGAACAGAGCGGTCGGCGGCTCGGGGAGGTCGAGCAGGGTGGAGCAGGCGGTGAATCCGGACTCGGGGCGGAAGTCGCCGGGGACGACCAGGGACGGGTCCGGCGCGATCCCGGCGCCCTCCAGGGCCGCGCGGTAGCCGTCCAGGCGGGCCCGGGAGCACAGCAGCCGGGGCGGGCCGGCGATCAGACCGATCCGGCGGTGACCGAGGGACAGCAGGTGCTCCGTGGCCGCCAGGCCGCCCGACCAGTTCGCGGCGCCGATCGTGGGGGCGTCCAGGGCGGGGGCGCCCGCCGGGTCGACGACCACCAGAGGCACGCCGAGGATCCGCAGCTCTTCGTGCAGGGTGGGATCCAGGGCGGACGTCACGAGGATGACGCCGTCGGAGGCGCGGGCCCGCAGGTTGCGCATCCACTCGCGGGCGTCGCCGGAACGTCCATGGATGGCCGAGACCACCGTGCCGACCCCGGCGGCGTGTGCGACCTCCTCCACCCCGCGGATGATCTCCACGGCCCAGGGGCTGTCGAGGTCGTTGAAGACCAGGTCGAGCAGGGCGGCACGGGCACCCGGGGCCGCGGGGCGCCTGCGGTAGCCGTGCCGGCGCAGCAGGTCCTCGACCCGGGCCCGGGTCTGCGGCGACACGTCGGACCGGCCGTTGACGACCCGGGACACGGTCGGCACGGACACACCTGCCCGCCGGGCGATCTCCGTGATCGTGACCTTGCCCTCGGCGTCGGCCCCACGTGCTCCTACTTGCCCCACCTCCGTCGACGGGTGACCGTGAAACTTCCAGGAGTCTTCCGGAAAACGGGCATCGGTGGGAAGGCGCGCGAGGCGGGAACGGGACGTGGCGGCGGGTGACGGAAAGTGACGACCCGCGGACATGCGTCGGGGCCGGTGCACAGGGTGTCCTGCGGCCGGCCCCTCATGTCTGCCGGCGGGCGTCACCCCGCCGGACGGCCTCAGGCGGCCGTTACCGAACGCCCTCAGGCGGCCGTCATCACCTGGCCGGCCAGCGGGCGGTGCGGGGCGATGGCCCGGCCGTCCGGCAGCAGCTCGCCGGTGTCCTCGAAGAGCACCACGCCGTTGCACAGCAGGCTCCATCCCTGTTCCGGGTGGTGCGCCACGAGGCGAGCGGATTCCCGGTCGGCGGAGTCGGCTGAGGGGCACTGGGTCTGGTGCTGGCACATGGGTGGGATCTTTCGCTGGGTCGAGATGGACGATGGGATTGCGTCGGCTGAGTCGGATGTCGTGTCTGTTCCGCGGCTAGAAGTGTCGTTCATGGCCGCCCCCCGTTGTGATAAGTCGTCGGAACCCAGTGTTGCCCCACGGGCGTCAATCCGCAGGGATTTCGCGGCACCGCTTCTTACAGGTTCAGGACGCGTCACCCGCGCGGACGGTTCATCCCAACTGCACTGTCCCTTCGGGTGGTTCGCACTGGCCGGATAGGGCTAGTCCGCTCGGGTCGGCTCCCCTGTCGGCTCGTACGAGCCAACGATCGCTCGTGCGAGCGATCGTGTGAGCGAGAAGGCGATCGTGTGAGCGGTTCGTGGTCGAACGCGCGGCAAATGAACGACCCCGCCGCCGGAAATTCGGCGACGGGGTGCGGAGGACTGCGCGGTGCTTCAGGCGGGTGAGCCGAGCAGTCTGGTGGGGGCCGCCCGGTGGGTCAGCACCGGAAGGAGTTCGGCGACGCGGTGCGGGCGGTGGGCCGCGATGCCAGGAGGCGCCGGCGCCAGCGGGACGAGCAGGTCGGTGGCGGCAGGGTGGCCGGTGGCACCGTCGGCGGTGCAGTCCTCGTGCAGCCAGAGCGTCAGCATGTACAGGCCGGGCACCGACAGCAGGCGGGGCTGGTACGGCTGCGGCATCGTCTCGGCCTGGCGCAGGGCGCGCTCGGTGGAGGTGATGTACGGGCCCTCGAAGAAGTGGGAGAAGGCCCAGCCGTCGGGAGTCAGCATGGTCTCCGCCGCGGCCACGGCGTGGTCGCCGCAGCGGATCAGGAAGCGCCACCCGGCCAGGCGGGTCGCGGAGACGCCCTCGGCCGTGACGTGGTCGAGGACGTGCACGGGCAGCGGGAGCTCGGGTGTGGCGGGTCCCTGGGTGCCGAGCAAAGAGGGAGTTCGGGCTTCGCGGACCGCGGTGGGAGAGGAGAGGGCGGTGAGGACGGAACGGAGTGCGGGCGCAGGAGCCGGAGGGACGTGCAGCGGCATGGTGGGTCGCCTCTCATTCAAAGGCACGGTGGCGCGAGGGCGGGGGCGGACGGCGCTGTCAGCTCACGAGGGTCAGAGAGGCAGGGGCCGGGGTCATGTGAACGAGAGGGGGGTGGGATCCGCGTCGCCTCGACGGCAGGACCCATCGACCGTGGGCGCCAACCTTCTGCCTTGTTCGCGGAGTTTATACGACACGGGTTCAGACTGTGTTTCGCCTAGCCGTTTCCGGTGAGTAGAACAAGGGTACATTCGGTCGCCGTTATGCGAGAATTATGCCGATTCCAGGCGGGGGTGCACTGCGGTGACCTCGGTGCATGTCCGCGAACCGGTCGGCCCATTCTCGTCGGCGTTTTTCACGAGTTCCCGGGGGTCGATACCCGTCCTGTGCGACATGCCGAGTGAATGTGCCACCGGTCACACGTGACCAGCGTAGCGGCCGACGGGTCCGCCCGGGACGTTATCGATCGCTTTCACGGGGCATCCTCCACCTGACCGGGACCCCGGCGGCGGGGTCACGGCCCGCATCACTCCGAGGAGGGACGCTTCGATGGGGGAGAAGGTCGCGGCAGGCCGGTTCGACCTGGCCGATCGCCAGCGCTACCGCGACAAGCTGCGTCAGTGTCTGACGGGCTTGGAGCGACTCCTGGCGGAGCAGCGGTTCGATCGCCCCAAGAACCTGATGGGGCTGGAGATCGAATTGAATCTCACGGGTGCCGACGGCATGCCGAGAATGTTGAACGGGCAAGTCCTGGAACGTATCGCGAGTCGCGACTTCCAAACAGAGCTCGCCATGTTCAACCTGGAAGTGAACATCCCCCCGCACCGTCTGGGGGGCCGGGTTTTCGACCGGCTCGCGGAGGAACTCCGTACGTCACTGGCATATGCCGACCGAAAAGCCGGCGAGGTCGACGCGGGAATTGTGATGATCGGTATTCTGCCGACTCTCGACCGTGACGACCTGGTGTCGTCGAACCTCTCCGACGCCGACCGGTACACCCTCCTCAACGACCAGATCGTGGCGGCCCGCGGCGAGGAGTTCACCCTGGACATCGACGGCGTGGAGCACCTGAGCTGCACCTCGAAGTCCATCGCGCCGGAGGCCGCCTGCACCTCGGTGCAACTGCACCTCCAGGTCACCCCGGCCCGCTTCGCCGACGTATGGAACGCGGCCCAGGCGGTCACCGCCGCGCAGATCGCCGTCGGCGCCAACTCGCCCTTCCTCTTCGGCCGCGAGCTGTGGCGCGAGTCGCGGCCCCCGCTGTTCCAGCAGTCCACCGACACCCGCCCGCCCGAGCTCCAGGCCCAGGGTGTCCGGCCGCGCACCTGGTTCGGGGAGCGCTGGGTCACCTCGGCGTACGACCTCTTCGAGGAGAACCTGCGCTACTACCCGGCCCTGCTGCCGATCTGCGACGACGAGGACCCGCTGAAGGTGCTCGACGAGGGCGGCACGCCCTCGCTCGCCGAACTCGTCCTGCACAACGGCACGATCTACCGCTGGAACCGCCCGGTCTACGGCATCGCCGACGGCGTCCCGCACCTGCGCGTGGAGAACCGCGTCCTGCCGGCCGGACCCACGGTCATCGACGTCGTCGCGAACGCGGCCTTCTTCTACGGGGTGGTCCGGGCCCTGGCCGAGGAGTCCCGGCCGGTGTGGACCCGGCTGCCGTTCGAGGCGGCCGCCGCCAACTTCGACGCCGCGTGCAAGGACGGCATCGACGCCCGTTTCACCTGGCCCCGGCGCGGCCGGTACAGCGGCACGGCCGAGGTCGACGCGGTGAACCTGATCCGCGACGAACTGCTGCCGCTCGCCGAGGCGGGACTGGACGCCTGGGGAGTCGAGCCGGCCGACCGCGATCTGTACCTGGGCGTGATCGAGGAACGCTGCCGGCGCCGGGTGAACGGGGCGAGCTGGCAGGCCGCCACGTTCCACACGGCACTGGACGCCGGCCTCTCCCGGGGCGACGCGCTGGCCGCCACGACCCGGCGCTACCGCGAGCTGATGCACAAGGGCGACCCTGTGCACACCTGGCCGGTGGGACTGCCCGAGCCGGTGCCGCTGGGCTGACTCCGCCGCGGGGAGGGGATCCCGCTGCCGCCATACTGATCCGACAGGTCGGTGAAGTGGAGGCAGGTGTGCAGGCGGAGGCGAGCCCGGTGGGCGATTCCATTCCCCAGCAGGGGCTCTCACGGCGGATGCTCCGCAACGAGACGCTGCTGGTCCTCGCGCTGTCGCTGGGCGCGAGCGGAGTGTCCGCGCTGATCAGCTTCATCGGGTCGGTCACCAAGCCGGGCGGCCTCAGGGACCAGGCGGCCACGATGAACGCCTCGGCGGCGCCCGGGCGGCCCTGGCTGGACCTCGCCTGGCAGCTCTTCGGGATCACCACGGCGCTCGTGCCCGTCGCGCTCGTCGCGCACTTCCTGCTGCGGGAGGGCGCGAGCCTGCGCACGATCGGCTTCGACCGCACCCGCCCCTGGCCCGACCTCGGACGCGGGGCGGCGATCGCGGCGGTCATCGGCAGCACCGGCATCGCCTTCTACCTCGCGGCCCGCGGTCTCGGCTTCAACCTCACCGTGGTGCCCGAGGTGCTGCCGGAGGTGTGGTGGAAGTACCCCGTGCTGATCCTCTCGGCGATCCAGAACGCCGTGCTGGAGGAAGTGATCGTCGTCGGCTACCTGCTGCGCCGCTTGGGCCAGCTGGGGTGGACCCCGACGGCGGCTCTGGTCGGCAGCTCCGTTCTGCGCGGCTCGTACCACCTCTACCAGGGCATCGGCGGCTTCGTCGGGAACATGGTCATGGGTATCGTCTTCGTCTACCTCTACCGCCGCTGGGGGCGGGTCGGGCCGCTCGTGGTGGCCCACTCGCTGCTCGACCTCGGGGCTTTCGTCGGGTACGCGCTGCTGGCCGGCAAGGTGGGCTGGCTGCCGACGGCGTGACGTGACACGGGCAGGGGCGCCAGCACCGTCGTACGCCCCTTCGTGCGTCTCAGGTCAGCAGGTCGCCCTCGATGACCGTGACCGCCGTGCCGGTCAGCAGGGTGCGGTCGCCGCGCAGCTCCGTGCGGACACGGCCGGAGCGGGAAGAGGCCTGCAGGCCGGTGAGGCCCGGGCGGCCCAGGCGCTCGGACCAGAACGGGGCGAGTGCTGTGTGGGCGCTGCCCGTCACGGGGTCCTCGTCGATGCCGACGTTCGGGAAGAAGCAGCGCGAGACGAAGTCGTAGCCCCGGGCCGGGTCCTCGGCGCGGGCGGTGGCGATGACGCCGCGCTCGGAGTGGGCCGCGAGGGCCCCCAGGTCGGGACGGAGGGCGTGCACGGTCTTCTCGTCGGCGACCTCGACGAGCAGGTCGCCGATGTTCGGACCGGTGTCGAGGACCGTGAGCGGCTCGGCGCCCAGGGCCTCGGCGAGGCCGCGGGGCGGGTCGGTCCGGGCGAGCGGGGCCGTCGGGAAGTCCAGCGTGACGGAGCCGTCCGAAGCGGGCGTGGCGACGAGGACGCCGCTGCGGGTGGCGAACCGCACCGGGCCGGTGTGCGCCCCGGTCGTGTGCAGGACGTGGGCGGTGGCGAGGGTCGCGTGGCCGCACAGCGCGACCTCGGTGGCCGGTGTGAACCAGCGCAGCGCCCAGTCCGCCTCGGCGCCCTCGGGAAGAGGGTGGGCGAAGGCCGTCTCGGCGTGGTTGACCTCCAGGGCGACGTTCTGCAGCCAGGTGTCGTCCGGGAAGGCGTCCGCGCCGGGCAGGAGCAGGACCCCTGCCGGGTTGCCGGAGAAGGGGCGATCGGTGAAGGCGTCGACGATTCGGATCCTCATGCCCCGACGCTAGGGCTCCCATGAAGCCGCAGGCCAAGGCCAATTCGGGAGCGGCGGCCTGATTCCGCCGACCGGGCCTCACGGGCAGAGCCTTGTCAGCCGGACGTTACCGATATATCGTTGAAGCATCGCGACAGATCAACGATGGAATGGAGTGTGGTCAACGATGCGTACCCACGGATTCGAGCGTGGACATGGACACGGCGGCCCGCATCGCGGTCGGGGTGGCTTCGAAGGGCTGCGCGCGGCCTTCGGTCCCTTCGGGCCGGGCGGCGGCCCGGGCGGCCCCGGGTGGGGCGGGCCCGGTGGACCGGGCTTCGGCCCGGGACCCTGGGGCGGACGAGGGCGCGGAGGGCCACGGGGGAGGGCGCGGCGCGGTGACGTACGCGCCTCGATCCTGGCCCTGCTCAAGGACCGGCCGATGCACGGCTACGAGATGATCCAGGAGATCGCCGAGCGCAGCGGCGGGGCGTGGAAGCCCAGCCCCGGCTCGGTGTACCCCACCCTGCAGCTGCTGGAGGACGAGGGGCTGATCGTCAGTGAGTCCGAGGGCGGCAAGAAGCTGTTCTCGCTCACAGAGTCCGGCCGCGAGGCCGCCGAGGAGGGTCCCGAGGCGCCCTGGGAGGAGGCCTCCCGCGGGGTCGACTGGGAAGCCCTCGGCGAGATCCGCCAGGCCGGCTTCGGTCTGATGGAGGCCTTCGGTCAGGTCTGGAAGACCGGCAGCAAGGAGCAGCGGGAGAAGGCGGTCGGCGTCATCAACGAGGCCCGCAAGAAGCTGTATCTGATCCTCGCCGACGAGGACTGAACCGCGCAGGAGACGAAGCGCCCCCGGAGTGGTCCGGGGGCGCTTCGGCGTGCCGGGGGTGTCAGGCCACCAGCCCGTCCAGCGTGCGCAGCGACTCGTTGAGGGCCGCCGTGGCCGAGTCCTTGAGCTTGCCCGCCATCAGCGACACCGTCGCGCCCGTGAACTCGCCGTCGATGCGGACCGTCGTGGCGTCGCCGTCGGGTGTGAGGGTGTAGCGCGTCGCGACGGTCACCGCCATCGGACCCTTGCCGCGGATGGCGAGCACGCGGGCCGGTTCCAGCTCCTCGACGGTCCACGCCACCTCGGCCGGGAAGTTCATCAGCCGCATGTTCTCCTGGAACGTCGCGCCCACCTCCAGGGGCTCCGGACCGCCCGCCGGGAAACTCGTGTGGGTCACGTTCCACTCGCCGTACGCGGACCAGTCCGTGAGCCTCGCCCACACCTTCTCGGCCGGTGCCCCGATGCGTGCCTCCGCGCTGACTTCGGCCATGCGACCACCTCTTCGTGACGGGCTGGTTGTCGCGGAACGTAGCCGCGGCGGCCGCAATGTTCAATACTGACGAACCATCAGCAGTGTGGGGGTCTCCACCTGAATCCGCCTGATCTCCTCCGTAAGGAGGAGATTCCGCTCGCTGGAGTCCACTTCCCGTGGGACGCGAGAATGCTTCCCGCCGGGGATGCCCCGGGTCCGCGGGGCTGATGGGGTAGAGGATGTGCAACCCCGTATCCCCCGGCAGTCGGCCCATGAGCACGGCATTCAGCGCGTGGACAACGATGCCAGGCTCAGTGACGAGCTGGCGTCGGTGGTCGGCGGCGCCCGGCGCCGGGCCGTGCGGGACAGGGACCGGCAGATCGACACCGCCCATCTGCTCCACTCGCTGCTGGAATCGGACCCCGAGGCGCGTGCCGTCTTCGGCGAGGGGCCGCAGATCGCGCGGCTGCTCGGCTATCTCGTCCAGCGCAGCATCGGCTACGGCCTGCGCTGGCAGAGCGGTGTCGAGGACTCCGGCGCCGTACCCGTGGTGACGGGAGCGACGGGATTCTCCCCGCTCGCCGCCGCGTGCATGGAGCACGCCTGCGAGCGCGCCGCCGGGCGCGGCGGACCGGCCCGCGGCACCGACCTGCTCGCGGCGATCGTCGTCGACCCGCAGGCGCGGGCGGTCGAGGTGCTCGCACGGGCCGGCATCGACCCGCACGAGGTGTCCGCCCGGCTCGACGGCTGGTCCGGCCTCACCGAGGAGTGCGGCGAGACCAACTGCTGAGCGGCAGGGCGGGAGCCGGTCATCTCGTCCAGGCCGTGAGACAGGTGCCATGGGGGATGACGCTCCTGTCATGGCCTGCCATCATGTGCCGGTGCGTACCTCTGACAGCAGCGTGAGCGGGCGCGGCAGGGGTGTGGGGCTCGGCCTCGCGCTCGTGTCCGCGGTGGCCTTCGGCGGATCCGGTGTCGCGGCCAAACCGCTGATCGAAGCAGGTCTGGACCCGCTGCACGTGGTGTGGCTGCGGGTGGCCGGGGCGGCCCTGGCGATGCTGCCGCTCGCCGTGCGCCATCGCGCGCTGCTGCGCCGGCGGCCCGGGCTGCTCGCCGGGTTCGGGCTGCTGGCCGTCGCCGGCGTCCAGGCCTGCTACTTCGCCGCGCTCTCCCGGATCCCCGTCGGGGTCGCGCTGCTCATCGAGTACCTGGCGCCCGCGCTCGTGCTGGGCTGGGTGCGGTTCGTGCAGAAGCGGCCGGTGACGCGGGCCGCGGCCGTCGGTGTCGTCCTCGCGGTCGGCGGTCTGGCCTGCGTCGTCGAGATCTGGTCGGGCCTGCGCTTCGACGCCCTCGGACTGCTGCTCGCGCTCGGTGCGGCCTGCTGCCAGGTCGGCTACTTCGTCCTGTCCGACCAGGGCAGCGACGCCGGGGACGAGGCGCCCGACCCGCTCGGTGTCATCGCCTACGGGCTGCTCGTCGGCGCGGCCGTGCTGACCGTCGTCGCCCGGCCCTGGACCATGGACTGGTCGGTGCTCCAGGGCACCGCGAGCATGGACGGAAGGCCCGTCGCCGCCGTCGTGCTGCTGGCGTGGATCGTCCTCGTCGCCACGGTCGTCGCCTACGTCACCGGAGTGGTCTCCGTGCGGCGGCTCTCCCCGCAGGTCGCGGGGGTCGTCGCCTGTCTCGAGGCGGTCATCGCCACCGTCCTGGCCTGGGTCCTGCTCGGCGAGCACCTCTCGGCGCCGCAGATCGCCGGTGGGGCCGTCGTGCTGGCGGGCGCCTTCATCGCGCAGTCCTCGACGCCCTCGAAGGGCTCCGAACAGCCGGTGGCGAGCGGCGGCCCGGAAAGGGAATTGTCCCGGCGCGGGACCAGCGCCTAAGGTGCCGATCATGCCTTCCGCACTCGTTCTTCCGCCTCCGGCCGCCTGAGGCGGGCCCTTCCGGAAACCGCGCCCGGCCATGCGCCGCCGCGCGGAACGGTGCTGCCCGCAGACGAAGTCCGTGGACCCCTGATCCCCACTGATCCGGGGCCCTTTCAGAACTTCCGCGCACCCGCCGCCGCTCGTCGCGTGCGGCGCGTCGTGCGCGACTGCGGAGAGAACACGTGTCGAACACCGCCTCCGGCCTGCCCATCGGGCGAGGCCTCCTGTATCTGATCGTCGCCGGTGTCGCCTGGGGCACCGCGGGCGCGGCCGCCTCCCTGGTCTACCGGGCCAGCGACATGGGGCCCGTCGCCCTTTCCTTCTGGCGCTGCGCCGCAGGGCTCGTGCTGCTGCTCGCCGTCCGGCTGGTGCGGCCGCGCGCCGCGGCCCCCGTGCGTGAACCGCTCGGCCGACGGGCACTGCGCACCGGGGTCACCGGGCTCGGCCTCGCCGTCTTCCAGACCGCGTACTTCGCGGCCGTCTCCGCCACCGGCCTCGCCGTGGCCACTGTCGTCACCCTGGGCGCGGGCCCCGTCCTCATCGCGCTGGGCGCCCGGCTGACGCTGTCCGAGCGCCTGGGGCGGGGCGGTGCCGTCGCCGTGCTGGGTGCACTCGCCGGGCTGGTGGTGCTCGTCCTCGGGAGCGGAGGCACGACCGTACGCCCCGCGGGGGTGCTGCTCGCGCTGCTGTCCGCGGCCGGGTACTGCGCGATGACGCTGCTCACCCGCCGATGGGGCCGCGACGGCGACGGCGACGCCACCCGGACCACCGCCGGGGCCTTCGCCGTCACGAGCCTGTGCCTGCTGCCCTTCGCCCTGGCGGAGGGACTGCTGCCGCACACCGAGGAACCCGGCCGGCTCCTGCTCCTGCTGCTCTACGTCGCCGCCGTCCCCACCGCGCTGGCCTACGGCCTCTACTTCGCGGGCGCGGCCGTCGTACGGTCCGCCACCGTCTCGGTGATCATGCTGCTCGAACCCGTGAGCGCGGCGGTGCTCGCCGTCGTCCTGCTCGGCGAACACCTCACCGCGGCGACGCTGGCCGGGACCTTGCTGATGCTGGGCTCGGTGGCGGGCCTCGCGGTAGGGGAGGCCCGGGACGCGCGGACGGCCGAGGAACCGGTGATGGCCGTGTGAGGCGCCGCCCGGCCCGCGCGGAGGGTCCTGGGCCGTGTCCGCGAAGTCCCGCCTGCCCCGCGACGCCTGGCGCGCGCCCCCGAGCTCTCGACTCCGCTCGAGCAGGGGGTACCCCCACTCGCCGCACCGGGCGAAGCCCCAAGTACGTCCAGTACGAGGGACTCTGCCCGGCGCGCCGAGAGCACGCACCAGACGCCGCGGGGCCCGCCCTCCGGGCGGACGGCGGGACTTTGCGGACCCGACCTAGGCTTCCTGCCTGCGCAGGAGGTGGTCGCGTGCCCTGGAGTCGCCCGGACCGCCGCGGTCCGCCAGGCCCGCGGCGATCCGGTCCCGGACCTCGGCGGGCCTGTGGTTCGCGTACTTGAACTTGGCGCGCACGTCCGTCACTTCGAGGCGCAGGCCCCGGATGCCGGGCAGCATCCTGCCGTACGGGGCCTCGCCCACCGCCGCCCGTGCGGAGCCGCCCCGCGGCTGGAAGTGGTCGACCTGGCGGTTGAGGAGCGCGGCCTTCTCCGCCGGGTCGTCCACGACATGGGCGCGACAGCGCAGCTGCACCGCCGCGTAGAAGCTCGTCGGGGTGCCGTGCTCGGGCGGGACGTCCGGGGCGGCCTGCCAGGGGCCGGGCACGAACACGTAGTCGTCGACCACGCTCAGCAGGACGTCCGGGTCGGCCTCCAGCGCGGGCCAGAGCGGGTTCGGGCGGGCGAGATGCGTGACGACCTCGCCGCGCCCGGCGTCGTAGGCGAAGTGCAGGGGCTGGACGTGGGGCGGTTCGCCCGGCAGGCCGTTGACGGCGAGCTGGCCGAAGTCGTGCTCGGCCAGCCACCGTTGCCATTCGGTGTCGTCGCGGGGTGCGTCCCAGGGGTGGATCAGCATCACAGGGCCGCGAGGTAGCCGGGCAGTTCGGTGCCGGGGGCCAGGCCGGGGTCGGAGTCCGGCGTGCCGTAGGTGCGCCGCACCGGGACGACGCCGGCCCAGTGCGGGAGGGCGAGGTCCTCCGGTTCGTCGTTCACACCGCCGGTGCGCAGCTTCGCGGAGACCTCCTCCAGGTCCAGGCGGATCACGGCGGTGGCGGCCAGCTCCTTCTTGTTGGCGGGGCGCGAGTCCGCGGAGCGGCCGGGCACGACGTGGTCGACCAGCGCGTCCAGGGCCTGCCGCTTCTCCTCGGGGTCAATCACGTCGTGGGCCACGCCGTGCACCACCACGGAGCGGTAGTTGATCGAGTGGTGGAAGGCCGAGCGGGCCAGGACCAGACCGTCGACGTGCGTGACCGTCAGGCAGACCGCAAGGCCCGGGTCGGCCTGACCGGCAGCCCGCAGCGGGCGCGAGCCCGTCGAGCCGTGCACGTACAGCCGCTCGCCCACCCGGGCGTACAGGGTGGGCAGTACGACCGGCGCCCCGTCGCGGACGAATCCGAGATGGCAGACGTAGGCCTCGTCGAGTATCGCGTGCACCAGGTCCTTGTCGTACGAGGCCCGGTCCGGGGAGCGGGTGGGGACGGTGCGGTCGGACGGGGTGTAGGCGGCCTCTGGCTGCGACGGCGTCTGCGTGGTCCCCTGCATGGCGCTCTCCATTGCACTAGTGCATAATTTACTTTGTGCTAGGAGAGTATCCGATCAGTGGGCGTCGCGCAGCGGACATTTCCGCGAGCATCGAGCGAGCAGTGGGAGCCGGGGAGCTGCGGCCCGGTCAACTTCTGCCTCCCATGCGGGAGTTGGCCGAACGGTTGGGGGTGAATCCCAACACGGTCGCGGCCGCGTACCGCACCCTGCGCGAGCGCGGGGTCATCGAGACCGCGGGCCGGCGCGGCAGCCGGGTCCGGCCCGCCCCGGCGACGACCGGGCGGGAGCACTTCCGGGTGGAGGTCCCCGAGGGTGTGCGGGACGTGGCGCAGGGCAATCCGGACCCGGCGCTGCTGCCACCCCTCGCGGGCGCGTTCGCCGCGGCGGCGCAGGAAGGCGACCGGGCGCCCGTGCTCTACGGGGACACCCCTCTGGAGCCGGAGCTGGCCAGGATCGCGCGGGCCGGACTCGACGCCGACGGTGTGCCGGAGGGGCCGCTCGCCGTGGTCTCCGGGGCCCTCGACGGCGTCGAACGGGTGCTGGCGGCCCACCTCAAGCCCGGTGACACCGTCGCCGTCGAGGATCCGGGCTGGGGCCGCACCCTCGATCTCGTGCCCGCCCTCGGGCTGCGGACCGTCCCCGTCGGCGTCGACGACGACGGGCCCCGCGTGGAGGACGTGCGCGGCGCGCTGGAGGCCGGGGCGCGGGCCCTGATCGTCACCGACCGCGCGCAGAACCCGACCGGCGCCGCGGTGAGCGCCGCCCGCGCGCGTGCGCTGCGCGCCGTGCTCCGGGAGCACCCGGAGGTCCTGCTGATCGAGGACGACCACGGCCACGGCATCGTCGACGTGCCCCTGTACCCGCTGGCCGGAGTCACCCGGCACTGGGCGTTCGTACGCTCCGCCGCCAAGGCCTACGGCCCCGATCTGCGCCTGGCCGTGCTCACGGGGGACGCCGTCACCGTCGACCGGGTCCGCGGGCGGCACCGGCTGGGGCCCGGCTGGGTGAGCCGGCTGATGCAGCGGGCCCTGGTGCGGCTGTGGGCCGACGGCGCGGTGGACACCGCCGAGGTGGCGGCGTCGTACGGGCGGCGGCGGGACGCGCTGATCGGTGCGCTCGAACGGCGCGGTGTGGCGGCGTACGGGCGCAGTGGGATGAACGTGTGGGTGCCCGTACCGGACGAGACCGGCGCCGTCGCCCGGCTGCTGCACGCCGGGTGGGCCGTGGCCCCCGGCGCCCGCTTCCGGCTGAGCGCACCGCCCGGCATCCGGGTCACCGTCTCCACGCTCGCCCGGGACGAGATCGAGGCGCTGGCCGACGCGATCGCCGCGGCCCTGGGACCCGCCCCGGCGCGGAGCTACGACTGAAGCCCGCGGGGCTACGGCTGTGACGGCTGCCGGGGTTTGGGCCGCACTTGGGTCAGCGCCGCCCCCGTCAGCACGATCACCGCCCCGACCGGCGTCGACCAGGCGAGCGCCTCGCCGAGGAGGACGACGCCCGCAGCCGTGGCGATGACCGGGACGAAGTACGTGACCATCTGCGCGGTCGTCGGGCCGACTTCCGCGACCAGGCCGTACTGGAGGAGCATCGCGAGGCCCGTGCCCAGCGCGCCCAGGGCGGCGATCGCCAGCAGTGGCACGACGGAGACCCGGGTGGGCAGGGTCGTGAACAGCGAGGTGACGACGGCCAGCTGGACCGTCGCGAGCAGCAGCTGGGCGCCGGTCATCGACAGGTGCGAGTGGCCGGTGCCGGCCAGGGTGCGGCGGACGTAGATCCAGCCGATCGGGTAGCTGAGGGAGGCGAGCAGGGCCAGTGCCGTGCCGGTGGCGTCCAGGCCGTGGAAGCCCTGCCAGGCGCCGAGCACGGTGAGCACGCCGAGGAAGCCGAGACCCAGCCCCGCCACCCGTACCCGGGTCGGCCGGTCCTCCGACAGGGCGACCAGCGACAGAGCCATGCCCCACAGCGGCGACGTCGCGTTGCAGATGCCCGCCAGCGTGGACGGGATGGTCAACTCGGCGTACGCGAACAGGGAGAACGGCAGGGCGTTGAGCAGGAACGCGGCGATCGCCAGATGGCCCCAGGTGCGCGCCCCGCGCGGCAGCCGCTCGCGCCGCACCGCCATCGCGGCGGCCAGCACCGCCGTGCCGAACACCAGCCGGCCGAGGGTCACCTGGAACGGTGCGTATCCCTCGGTGCCCACCTTGATGAGGAGGAAGCTGAAACCCCAGATCAGGGACAGGGCGGCGAACCGGAGGCGCCAGTCGAGGCGGCGGCGCGGCGGTGCGGACGGGGCGGTGGCCGCCCGGTCGGCCGGGGTGGTGACGGTGCTCATGCCAGCCACGATGCGGCACGGAACCTCGTAGCACAATCGAGATTTCGCACTCGGTACCGCGTAGCATTGCTTACATGCTGAACCTGGAGCGCCTGCGCACCCTCGACGCCCTCGCCCGGCACGGATCGGTGAGCGGGGCGGCCGAGGGGCTGCACATCACGACGTCCGCCGTCTCGCAGCAACTGTCCAAGCTCGAGCGGGAGGTCGGCCAGCAGCTCCTCGCCAAGAACGGCCGCGGTGTACGGCTCACCGACGCGGGCCGGCTGCTCGCCGAGCACGCCGGACGCATCCTCTCCCAGGTGGAACTGGCCCAGTCCGACCTGGAGGCGCAGCGCGGGCAGGTCGTCGGCGAGCTCAGGCTGTCGGCCTTCCCGACGGCCGCACGGGGGCTGTTCCCGCACGCGCTGGCCGCACTGCGCGCGCAGCACCCCGCGCTCCGGCTGCGCTCCTGCGAACTCGAACCGGAGCAGGGCATCGCCGGGGTGGTGCGCGGGGACCTCGATCTCGCCGTGGTGCTCGACTGGTACAACAAGCCGATGGCGCTGCCCGACGGGCTGGTCAAGGCGTCGATCCTGGACGACCCGGCCGAGGTCGCCATGCCGGTGGGCCACCGGCTCGCGGAGCGGGCGGAGGTGGACCTCGCCGAGTTCGCCGACGACGAGTGGATCACCTGGGGCGAGGGCGAGTTCTGCCACGAGTGGCTGATGTTCACGCTGCGCTCCAAGGGCGTCGAGCCGATCGTCGGCCACCGCGCCGCCGAGAACCACACGCAGCTCGCCCTGGTCGCCGCGGGCCTCGGAGTGTGCATCGCCCCACTGCTCGGCCGCCACCCCGTGCCCGCCGGGGTCGTGACCGTCCCCCTCCGGCAGCGGGTCCGGCGGCATGTGTACGTCATCTGGCGCGCGGACGCGGACCGCCGCCCGTCGATCCGAGCGGCGGTGAAGGCCCTGCGGGCGGCGGGGGAGAGCGTCGGCTGACGCCCTGGAAGCGGCTGCCCCCGCGGCTGCGACTCGGGGAGAGCGACTGCCCATGCCGCAGATCCGGTGCTCCAGACCCGAAGGGCCCCGGGCCAAGACCCCGTCGAAGGTCTGGTGGGGCCGCTACTGCCCGGCCAGCTTGCGGAAGTCCCAGGAGACGATCTTTTCCGGGGTCAGGCGGATCCAGGCGTGGCGGCCGTCGTGCGGCATTTCCTCCAGGCCGAAGTTCTTCCGGGCGAACAGCGTTTCCGGCACGTCGAGTTCGGCGCGCAGCTCGCCCGTGCGCGGGATCTCGCCCACGAACTCGACGGTGCCCGACAGCTCGGCGCCGCGCAGCTCGTCGTAGTCCTCGCCGGTGTCGACCACGATCGCCACCCGCGGGTCGCGCCGCAGGTCGGTCCACCGCTTGCTGCGGACGACCGAGTACAGCCACATCGAGGCGCCGTCCCAGGCGAACCACAGCGTGCTCACGTGCGGCGCCCCGTCGGCCGACACCGTGGCGACCCGGCAGGTGCGCTGGGTGGTCAGGAAGTCGTCCAGCTCGCCCGGCGTCATCATGATCTTCCGGCCTCTGCGCTGCTGCGTGACGGTCATGCGCCCCCTCTTTCTCCCACGTCGTGCCAGAGGAGATCCTCTGACATCACGTCAGAAAAGGATGAGTGCTCTTCCGTCCGTGCGCAATGGTGGTTACGCTCGCCCGCCCGGCCGCCGGTGACAGGGGAAGCCCATGCCCTCGTACGAAGCGCTCAGCGAGCTCCTCGAACCGCGCACCACCGTGCTGCTCACCGTCGAGTGCCAGGAGGGCGTCGTCGGGGCGGACAGCGCCCTGCCCGAACTCGCCGAAGTGGCACGCACCGGCGGTGCCCTCGCCAACGTCGCCCGTCTGGTGGCGGCCGCTCACGACGGCGGCGTCCAGGTCGTCCACGCCGTCGCCGAGCGTCGCCCCGACGGCCGCGGCGCCAACAGCAACGCCCGTCTGTTCCGCGCCGCCGCACGGCTGCCCGTCCAGCAGCTGGCCGGCACACCGGCGGTGCGGGTGGCCGCCCCGATCGAGGTCGCCGAGGCGGACCTCGTCGTACGGCGTCTGCACGGGCTGTCACCCGTGCAGGGCACCGACGTCGACCCGCTGCTGCGCAACCTCGGCTGCCGCACGCTGATCGTCACCGGGGTCTCCGCCAACGTGGCCGTCCCCAATGCCGTGTTCGACGCCGTGAACCGCGGCTACACCGTCGTCGTCCCGGCGGACGCCATCGCGGGAGTGCCGTCCGACTACACCCCCGCGATGATCCGCCACACCCTCGCGTTGGTCGCCACGGTCGCGACCACGGACGAGGTACTGGCGTGCCTGGAGCGTCCGGGCGGGGTCAGGCGAGCGTGATGGAGTCGCCGTTCACGCTGATCTGCTTCGCCTCCAGCGGCTGGACCGCCGGCCCCTTCTTCACGCTGCCGTCGAGAACGGAGAACTGACTGCCGTGGCAGGCGCAGGAGATGACGTCGTCCTTGAGGTCCACCATCGGACACTTCTGGTGGGTGCAGATCGTCGAGAAGGCCTTGTAGTCGCCCGCGGCCGGCTGCGAGACCACCACCTTCTCGTCCTTGAAGATCTTGCCGCTGCCCTCGGGGATGTCGGCGGTCTTCGCGAGCGCCGCACCACCGGCTCCCGCTCCGCCGGACGAGCCGGCTCCGTCGTTCGTCGCGCCGCCGCCGGCGGCGCCCTGTTCGGTGGACGGGTCGGACGCCTTGTCCTCCGACCCGCACGCCGTCAGCGCCACGGTGAGCCCCGCCGCGCCGACCGCCGCCACGACGGTGCGGCGGCTCGGTCCCGACATCGGCTGAACTGATTCGCTGGTCATGCTGACGTTCCTTCCGGGGATTCGTGATCTGCGGAGAGGTACGGCCCTTGCGGACCGGCTGTTCAGACCATGTCGAAATCCTGACCCGATCTCGGAAGGACACGGGTAAAGCGGAGCTGTCGGTTCGCTGTCGGGTTCCGGCCAGCCCCGCCGCGAGGCCGTCACCGCGGCCGCCGCGTGCGTCAGTAACCTGGGGCGATGCTCAAGGAAGTGATCGCGACCCGTTTCATCGCGCCCCTGCGCGAGGGCGGTTCGCTGCCCGGCCTGATCGAGGCGGACGACTTCGGCACCTACGTCCTGAAGTTCACCGGTGCTGGACAGGGCCGCAAGACGCTGGTCGCCGAGGTGGTTTGCGGGGAACTCGCCCGCCGGCTGGGGCTGCGGACGCCGCGTCTTGTCACCGTCGAACTGGACGCCGAGCTGGGCCTCGGCGAACCGGACGAGCAGGTGCAGAGCCTGCTCAGGTCCAGCGGCGGCATCAACCTCGGCATGGACTTCCTCTCCGGCGCGCTCGGCTTCGACCCGCTGGCGTTCGAGGTGAGCCCCGAGGAGGCCGGCCGGGTCGTCTGGTTCGACGCCCTGATCAACAACGTCGACCGGTCCTGGCGCAATCCCAACCTGCTCAGATGGCAGGGCGAGTTGTGGCTCGTCGACCACGGAGCGACGATGATCTGGCACCACAACTGGCCCGGCGTCCAGGCCTCCGTCGCCCGCCCCTACGACGCCTACGACCACGCGCTGGCGTCCTTCGCGCCCGATGTCACCGCCGCCGCAGCCGAGTTGGCGCCCCTGGTCACCGAGGAACTCCTCGCCGACGTCACCGCGCAGATCCCGGACACCTGGCTCCTGGACGAACCCGGATTCGCCGCGCCGGACGACCTCCGGCAGGCCTACGCGCGCCCGCTGCTGGCCCGGGCCGCCGACATCCACGACCGCATCCAGGGGCTGAAGTGAACGACCGGCACATCATCAAGGGCGGCCCGCGGGACCGCCAGGTCTACGAGTACGCCGTCCTGCGCGTGGTCCCGCGCGTCGAACGCGGCGAGTGCATCAACGCCGGCGTCCTCGTCTACTGCCGCGCCGCGTCCTACGTCGGTGCCCGCACCCACCTCGACGAGACCCGTCTGCTGGCCCTCGACCCCCGCGCCGACGTGGCGGGGGTGCGGGCCGCCCTGCGGGCCGTGGAGGGCCTGTGCGCGGGTGGTACCGCGGCCGGGCAGGCGGCGGCCGACGACCCGGGCCGCCGCTTCCGCTGGCTCGTCGCCCCCCGCTCCACGATCGTCCAGCCCGGCCCGGTGCACACCGGCCTGACCACGGACCCGGCGGCGGAGACCGGCCGGTTGCTGGACCTGCTGGTGAGGTGACCTGCCGTCAGCGCCGGCGGCGCTTCACCACGCAGCCGGCGGCGACGGCGGCACCCGCCGCGAAGGCCAGTCCGATCGCGAGGTCCCAGTCGCTCGGCCCCGAGGTCACCGCGCCCCCGAGCCCGCCCCGCACACCCTGGCTCGGAGTGCCGGTGGGAGTGGCGGTCACGGGAGCGGAGGGACTGACCGAGGGGCTGACCGAAGAACTCACGGACGGACTCACGGACGGACTGGCGGAGGGGCTGGGCGAGGTGGGCGACGTCGTGGGGTCGATGATCCCGCGGTGGGCCAGCGCCTCGCACGCGACACCGTCGTCGCGGCCCTGGTCCTCGTCCAGCCTGTGGGGATCACTCGGATCCGCGTCGAAGACGGCCTGCGCGTCCTCCTGGAAGGCGAAGTCGCGGCAGTCCAGGTCCTGCCGGGCATGAGCGGGGTCGGCCAGCGGCACGATCGCGGCGATCGCGAACAGCGTGCCGATGGCACCGGTGCGACGGCGCATGGTGCGCCTCCTTCCGGTCACGGGTGGCTCGCGCTTTGACGCTAGGCGCCGAGAGGTGCGGCGGCGCGTGGCCGTAGGCCGATCGGGTGTCCCGGAGGAAGCTGCCGGGCAGGGTGGGGCCGGGGTGATGGATCACATGCCGCCCTGGGCCGTTGACACCGCGTGCCAGGGCTTCTAGCGTCACACCCACTGAAGGTACTAAGCGGTCGCTCACCTGAGGAGTAGCAGTCATGTCCACCACTGACCAGCGGGTTGCCGTCGTGACCGGTGCCGCGCGCGGTATCGGTGCCGCCACCGCCGTACGACTGGCCGCCGAGGGCCGCGCCGTCGCCGTGCTCGACCTCGACGAGGCGGCTTGCAAGGACACCGTCGAGAAGATCACCGCCGCCGGCGGCAAGGCCATCGCTGTCGGGTGCGATGTCTCGGACGAGGCACAGGTCGAGGCGGCCGTCGCGCGGATCGCCGAGGAGCTCGGCGCGCCGACGATCCTGGTCAACAACGCGGGCGTGCTGCGCGACAACCTGCTGTTCAAGATGAGCGTCTCCGATTGGGACACCGTCATGAACGTGCACCTGCGCGGCGCCTTCCTGATGTCCAAGGCCTGCCAGAAGCACATGGTGGACGCGGGCTTCGGCCGGATCGTCAACCTGTCGTCGTCGTCCGCGCTCGGCAACCGCGGCCAGGTGAACTACTCGGCCGCCAAGGCGGGTCTGCAGGGCTTCACCAAGACCCTCGCCAAGGAGCTCGGCAAGTTCGGCGTCACCGCCAACTCCGTCGCCCCCGGCTTCATCGCCACCGAGATGACCAAGGCCACCGCCGACCGCGTCGGCATGGGCTTCGAGGACTTCAAGGCCGCCGCCGCCACCCAGATCCCGGTGGCCCGCGTCGGGGAGCCGGAGGACATCGCCAACGCCATCGCCTTCTTCACCGGCGAGGCGGCCGGATTCGTCTCCGGCCAGGTGCTGTACGTGGCCGGCGGACCGCTCGACTAGAGGACGAACAGAGATGACTTCCGTGGAACTCTCCGGCAAGGTCGCCCTCGTCACGGGCGCCAGCCGCGGTATCGGCTACGGCGTCGCCGAGGCCCTGATCGCGCGCGGCGACCGCGTGTGCATCACCGGCCGCAACGAGGACGCCCTCAAGGAGGCCGTCGAGCAGCTCGGCGCCGACCGTGCGATCTACGTCGCCGGCAAGGCGCACGACGAGGCCCACCAGGCCGCAGCCGTCGAGCGCACGATGGAGGCCTTCGGCCGCGTCGACCACCTGGTCAACAACGCGGGCACGAACCCCGTGTTCGGGCCGATCGCCGACCTCGACCTGAACGTCGCCCGCAAGGTCTTCGAGACCAACGTCGTCTCGGCGCTCGGCTTCGCCCAGCGGACCTGGCACGCCTGGCAGAAGGACAACGGCGGCGCGATCGTCAACATCGCCTCCGTCGCGGGCCTGTCGCCCTCGCCGTTCATCGGCGCGTACGGCGTCAGCAAGGCCGCGATGATCAACCTGACCGTGCAGCTCGCGCACGAGTTCGCGCCCAAGGTGCGGGTCAACGCGATCGCCCCGGCGGTCGTGAAGACCAAGTTCGCCCAGGCCCTGTACGAGGGCCGGGAGGAGGAGGCCGCGGCGGCCTACCCGCTGGGCCGGCTGGGCGTGCCCTCCGACATCGGGGGCGCTGCCGCGTTCCTCACCTCCGAGCAGTCCGACTGGGTCACCGGTCAGACGCTCGTGGTGGACGGCGGCATCTTCCTCAACGCCGGAACCGGCTGACGAGGACCGCGTACGCGGATCGGCACGGGCGCCCGTTGACACAAACGGCGCCCGTGTCGGCGTAAAAGCACCGCACGGCACGATGACAACGTCGTCAAAGGTTTATCGATCAAGAGGTCGTGGACGGGGAGGGTCAGCGGGCGCGGCACTGCGGTATGGTCTGCCGACCCTTGGTATGGCAGATCGAGGAGCGTGCGCGTGTTCAACCGGAATCGATGCCTGCAGCGGGTGGCGGCCATCGCGTCCATATCGGCCCTGCTCGCCGGATGTGGCGTGCTGTCGTCCGATACCCCGGAGGACGAAGGACCGATCGTCCTGGGCACCACCAGTGCGCCCAGCACGCTCGACCCTGCCGCTTCGTGGGACAGCTCCTGGGAGCTGTTCCGCAACATCTACCAGACGCTCCTGAGCTATCCGACGGGTGCGAGCACGCCCCAGCCGGACGCCGCCGAGAAGTGCGGCTTCAGCGACACCTCGAACCAGGTCTACCGCTGTGAGCTGCGCGAGGGCCTGAAGTTCTCCAACGGTGACGCGCTCGACGCCCGGGCGGTGAAGTACTCGTTCGACCGGATCCGCAAGATCAACGTCAACGGTGGCCCCGCGGGTCTGCTGGGCAGCCTCGATCGGGTCCAGGCGCCGAACGACCGCGAGGTGATCTTCCACCTCAACAAGCCGGACGCCACCTTCCCGTTCGTGCTCGCCACCCCCGCCATGTCGATCGTGTCCCCGGAGGCCTACCCGGCGAACAGCCTGCGCAAGGGCAGCGACGTGGTCGGGTCCGGGCCGTACCGCCTCGACTCGTACTCCGACGGCAAGGAAGCCGTCCTCGTGCGCAACGACTCCTACAAGGGCTACGCGGAGCGCCGGAACAACGCGGTGACCGTCCGCTACTACCAGGACTCCGCCACCATGGTGAAGGCCCTGCGGGACGAGAAGATCGACGTGACCTACCGGGGTCTGGCCGCCGGTGACGTCGTGGAGCTCCAGAGCAAGTCCTCCAAGGACGAGGAGATCCAGCTCGTCGAGGGCACCGGCACCGACATCAACTACCTGGTGTTCAACCCGAAGGACTCCTGGGCGAACAAGAAGGCCGTGCGCCAGGCCATCGCGCAGATCGTCGACCGGGCGGCGATCGCCCACAAGGTCTACAAGGACACCGTCGACCCGCTGTACTCCATGGTCCCCAAGGGCCTCACCGGCCACACCACGGGCTTCTTCGACGACTATGGCGACCCCGACGTCGCCAAGGCCCGCAAGATCCTCCAGGAGGCGGGCATCAACCAGCGCGTCCCGCTCACCTTCTGGTACACGAGCGACCGCTACGGCTCCGAGACCGCCGGGGAGTTCAAGGAGCTGAAGCGCCAGCTCGAGGCGTCCGGCCTGTTCTCGATCAGCCTGAAGAGCCGCCCCTGGAAGACCTACGTCGAGGGCTACCAGAAGGGCGAGTACCCGGTGTTCGGTCGCGGCTGGTTCCCCGACTTCCCGGACGCCGAGAACTTCATCGCGCCGTTCGTCGGCGACCAGAACGCCCTCGGCACGCCCTACCCGGCCCCCGAGATCACCGGCGATCTGCTGCCCCGCTCGCGCCGTGAGAGCGACCGCGCGAACGTGGTGAAGGAGTTCGAGGAGGCCCAGCAGGTCCTCGTGGACGACGCGCGGCTGCTGCCGCTGTGGCAGGGCCGGCAGTACGTGGCGGCCAGCCGGGACATCTCGGGCGCGGAGCGGGCCATGGACCCGTCGACGATCATGATGTTGTGGGAGCTGCACCGCAAGACCGCCTGGTAGGCGGTCCGGCACCGGACTTTCCCGGGCGCGTTGTCAGTGGTCGCCTGTAGGTTCTGTGGCCTGGAAGTGACCGCACATCGTGAGGACGTTGACGTGACCGACATCGCCATGCTGCCCGAGTCCTGGCGCGGGGTTCTGGGCGACGAGCTGCAGCAGCCCTGGTTCAAGGAGCTGACGGAGTTCGTCGAGGAGGAGCGGGCGAAGGGTCCCGTCTATCCGCCGCGCGAGGAGGTCTTCGCGGCGCTGGACGCCACGCCCTACGACCAGGTCAAGGTCCTGATCCTCGGCCAGGACCCGTACCACGGCGAGGGGCAGGGGCACGGACTGTGCTTCTCGGTCCGGCCGGGCGTGCGGGTCCCGCCGTCCCTGCGCAACATCTACAAGGAGATGCACCAGGAACTGGGCACGCCGATCCCGGACAACGGCTATCTGATGCCGTGGGCCGAGCAGGGCGTCCTGCTGCTCAACGCGGTGCTCACGGTCCGCGCGGGCGAGGCCAACTCGCACAAGGGCCGCGGCTGGGAGAAGTTCACCGACGCGGTGATCCGGGCCGTGGCCGAGCGCCCCGACCCGGCCGTCTTCGTGCTGTGGGGCAACTACGCGCAGAAGAAGCTGCCCCTGATCGACGAGTCGCGGCACGTCGTGGTCAAGGGCGCGCACCCCTCGCCCCTGTCGGCGAAGAAGTTCTTCGGCTCGCGCCCCTTCACGCAGATCGACCAGGCGGTGGCGGCGCAGGGGCACACCCCGATCGACTGGACGATCCCGAATCTGGGCTGAGGCCCGCGGTCGTACGGCCGTGCCGTGACGGGCCCGGCGCCGTCCGGAGCCGCCTGAGCCGGATCGCCCCCGCCTGCGGTTAGCGTCGGCAGCAACAGCCGGCGAGTGCGCGGAGGACGTCGTGGCGGAGCGGCAGGAGCAGACGGCGCCGGATGCCGTGCTCACCCGGATCGGGCAGGTCGTCATGCTGCACCACGCCGGGGACCGGGAGGAGGCCCGGCACCGGCTCCTCGGCCTGTGGGCGGAGCTCGGTGAGCACGGCGACCCGCTGCACCGCTGCACCCTCGCCCACTACCTGGCCGACACCCAGGACGACCCGGCGGACGAACTGGCCTGGGACCTGCGCGCGTTGACGGCGGCCGAGGAGGCGAGGCAGGAGGCCCTCGCGGTGACCGCGGTGGTCGCGCTCTACCCCTCCCTGCACCTGAACCTGGCCGACGACTACATCAGGCTCGGTCGCCGCGACGCCGCCCGCACGCACCTGCGGTGGGCCCGGGAAGCCGCCCTGGCCCTCGCCGACGACAGCTACGGCGAGGGCGTGTGGGCGGCCATCGGACGGCTGGAGTCCCGGCTGGGGGAGGACGGCCCGGGGGCGTGGACGCCGCCGCGGCAGCGTCCCTGAGGG
>NZ_JAIGQA010000131.1:0-24488 GCF_019733245.1 Streptomyces sp. WAC04114 | reverse complement strand
CCCGGGTGGGCAAGGCCCGGGTGAGCCGACCGGATGGGTGGGCCCGGGTAGGCAAGGCCCGGTAGGCACGCCCGGGTGGGCAAGCCCGGTAGGTGCGCCCGGCTGGGCAGGCCCGGTAGGTAGGCCCTGTAGGCAGGCAGGTTGGTAACCCGCACAGCCCCGCCCACATCGCCCCCTATGTCCGTTTCTGTCAGCGTGGGGGCATGACCGCCCCGATACCCCGGGACATCCCGGACCTCCCAGCGATACCGTCCCCGCCGGCACTGCGGCCCGCCCCCGTGCCGGCCACGGCCGTCGTCACCCCGGTCCGCCGCCCCGCGGCCGCGGCCTTCCGCCTGCTCATCGCCCTCGCGGCGACCGCGGGTGTCACGCTCGAACTGCTCCTCGGCGACCCGTCCCGGGTCCTGAGCTCCTTCGCGATCCAGAGCAACATGCTGCTGGCGCTGGTCATGGCACTCTCTGCCCGCCGCGCATGGACGGCGAGCCGGCCCCTGCCGGGTGCCGTGCTGGGAGCGACGCTGCTCTACGTCGTCATCGCGGCCCTGGTGCACCACCTGCTCCTGGCGAACGCGGCGAGCCCGTTCTCCCTCACGGGCGAGGCCGCCACCCCGACGGGCCGGCAGGCCCTCTCCCACGCGGTGCTGAACACGGTGACCCCGATCATGGCGGCACTGGACTGGCTCCTGCTCACGTCCCCCGGCCGCATGCACCTCCGCCAGGCCAGCACCTGGCTCCTCTACCCCATGGCCTACCTGGCCTTCTGCCTCACCCGGGGCGAGCTGCTCCTCCCGGGCACTCCCGACCGCTACCTGTACCCGTTCCTGGACGTCGGCCAAGACGGCTTCAAGCGCGTTCTCGGCAACGCCCTCCTGCTGGGCCTCTCCTTCTACGCCCTGGCCGTGCTCCTCGTGGGCCTCGACCACGCCCGCCCGAACCCCATCCGCCACCGCGGCAAAACCGGATTTCGTCTCTAGCCACCGGTGGGCTAAAGTAAACGTCGTCGCCGCGACAGCAGCGACATCGGGGTGTAGCGCAGCTTGGCAGCGCGCTTCGTTCGGGACGAAGAGGTCGTGGGTTCAAATCCCGCCACCCCGACGCTGGTCAGAGGCCACATACGGATTTCCGTATGTGGCCTCTGTCGTGCTCGGGGGGCCAAACAGGGGGCCAAACGAATTTGATCAGGCCACCGCGTCGCCGTCGTCTACCGCAGCCTCCCCTTCCTGATCTTCGGCGAAGATGTCGTCCATCGCTTCGGCCCCCTGCGTGATCACGGGCCGGAGCTGCTTCCGGTAGACCGCCTCTGTGGTCGCCTGACTGCTGTGACCGACCAGGAGCGCGATCCGCTCCAGCGGTATGCCGTGGTCGGAGAGCAGGGACACGAAGCTGTGCCGGAGCTCCCGCGGGGTCCACTCAGGCTTCAGTCCGGCCTTCTTCACGATGGCCTTGAAGTCGCGCCGAACGTTGGCCGCGTCGAGCGGCTCGCCGCTCCGGGTGGTGAAGACGCGGCCGGTCGGGCTCCACTCCATCCCTCTTGATGCCCGCTCCTGCTTCTGCCATCGCATGTGCTCTTCTAGGACGTCGACCACCTGCTTCGGCAGGGCGATAGTCCGGCGGCTCTTCCTGGTCTTGGTCTCGCCGTGCTTGCGCACCGAACGCCACACCGCGACATGGGGTGGGATGCCATCCGTCGTCTCCAGGAAAACGTGATCCCAGGTGAGGGGGCGCGCCTCTTCCGTACGCACACCGCTGAGGAGTGAGAGCACGAGGTAGGCGTACAGCCGTGACGGGCGCGCGGCTGTGAGCACGGATTTCGCCTCCTCCAAGTTCAGCGCCTTGCTCGGCCGACCGGGGCGTCCCTCCGGTGCGGTGACGAGTAGGGCGACGTTCCGCGCAGCCTTGTCCCTGCGCTGAGCGTGCGCGATAGAGCGACGCAGAATGGCGAGCAGGTCGCGCAGGCTTCGCGTCGCGAGGAATTCAGCCCTGTCGTCCAACCAGTCGTCGACATCGTCCGCGCTGAGCTCCTTCAGCTTGGCCTTGCCGATGAACGGAATCAGGTGCTTGTTCGCCATCGAGCGGTTCTTTCCGATGGTGCCTTTCTCGTCGCGTCCCTTCAGCCCGCGCTCCAACCAGTCGTTCACTGCGTCGGCCACGGTGTAGTTGGCGGGCGCCTTGACGCCGGTCTGCAGCTCCTTCTTCAGGTCTCGGATTTTCTGGCGTACCTCGGTCTTCGTCTTGCCGTACACCTTGGGCCGACGGCGCTTGCCGTTCGGGGCGTACCCCAGGGAGACGGCACCCACGTAGCTCTTCTTGGCGGGGTCCCAATAGATCGTGTCCGCACCGTGGCCAGCCCTTTGGGCGCGCTTCGGGGTCTCGGTCATGCTGTGCTGTGCCTCCATAGGACAGGGCCGCGCCCTGAAGGACGCGGCCCTGTGGAACTCGGGTAATGGGAGATTCAGGAGGTGGCCTCTGCCTCGCGCTTGAGGAGTTCGACGTACCGCTCGATGTACTCCGGCGGCACGAGACGGCGACGGCCGATGCGGACGGTCTGAAGTCGTCCGAGGCGTATCTCCTCGTAGACCATCGAACGTCCGATCCTGAGAGCCTTGGCCGCCTCTTCGGGGCGGTATAGGAGCTGTTCGGCAGGTTCAGCAACGGTGGCCATGCAGCGGTGCCTCCTCGGCAGGGTTCCGGGGGTGGTAACCCCCTTCCTGTCAGGTCCGCTACTTCCGCTACCTCCGCTACCGCCCTGGTCAGGGGCATGATCGAGGTAGCGAAAGGGGTAGCGGTAGCGGATGGAGCCGCTACCGGCCCCGGGCTCGTGGCCGCGGGGCGGGTAGCGGATGGAGCTTGCGGTAGCGGATGCGGAGCGGCTTGCCGCTACCCGGGAACCGCCTCTGAGCTGCCCGGTAGCGGAGGTAGCGGAAGTAGCGCACTTTCAGCGGGGGGAGGGCAGTAGCGCTGCCACGCGTCGTGCAGATCGCTCGCGTAGTAGCCCTTCATGACGCTCCCGCCCGCCTTGATGTTGCGGGCCGCGATGGGGGTGTTGTCCGCGGTCATGTACTCCCGCAGCATCCGCGACAGCCCGCGGGCATCGAGCGGCTTGCCGCTCATGTCCGCCCACGGCGCCTCTTCGAGGCTGTGGAGCCTGTCGAGGATGGCGACGGTGGGCAGGCGGTCGATTCCGTTGAACACGTAGTCGCGCAGGTCCGTGAGCATTCGGATACCGATGCTGCCCTTGTCGCTGGTCTTGGCTGCGTTGACCAGTTCGATGCAGGCGGCGCGGGCCCGTTCAGGCCACGCGCCGCCCGCTGCGTCCGCGATGGCGAGCAAGGGTTCCCACACGTCCGCGGGTCGGTCGCTGATGCCCTCCGGGAGCTCCGGGAACACCCCGTCGACCAGGTGGCGCACGGACTGCGCCCATTCGGCGAGGCGGTCGCGCAGCGCGTGGCCTTCCTTCTCGTGGATGCGCTGCCGGAAGGGCTCCACTCGCTCGTTCGGTGCGCGGCGACGCATGCGGACGATGATCGAGCGGGTCAGGATCGTGTCCGGCAGCGAGCCGAGTCCGGCGACCGCGACCCCGCAGAACGACGGGAACTCCTGCACCTGCTGGTTGGATCCGTCGCCCACGCAGCGCCACATGACGCCCGAGCGGCGGTGACCTGCGTTGAGGAAACCGCGGAGCTGTTCGTTCTCCCCGGCCTTGGGACCGAAGACGGTATCAATCTCGTCGAACAGGATCGTGGGCCGTCCCTCCATCCCGGACACCGCACGGAAGAGCGCAGAGGCGGAGGCGTTGACCGCCACCATCGGTTGCGGCACAAGGGTTTCCACGATCTCCAGCGCGCGGGACTTGCCCGACCCTGGCTCCGGCGACAGGAACGCGAGCCGCGGGGTGGAGTCGAAGCAGTCGAGCAGGTGCGCGTGCGCATCCCACAGCGTCACGGCGACGTAGGCGGCTTCGAGGGGGAAGATGTTGAAGCGCCGGTGGAAGGCTTCGACCTCGTCGAGCAGTGCGGCGCCATCGGTGGCGGGTGCCGGCGGATTGGTGCTCATGCCGCCTGCCTCCCTTCCTGGTTGGTGCGGAGCGGGCACGTGTCGCGGTGGGCGGTGTGGTCGTCGATCAGGGCGAGCACCTTCGTGTGGCCGACGGCGCTGCGGTCCCTGCCGCAGAAACACTTCGAGGTGGCCGTGGGCACGGCGCCGCGCGGCACGGAGATGTGCAGCCACGCGATCGGGTACCGGCCGTCTGCCTGGTGCGGGTCAGGGCGAAGGGCAGAGGGGACGCCCTTGCGGGCGGCGCCTGTCGGCTCGCCCACGGCCGGACCGGGCGCGGCTTGTGCGGCGGCGCGCGGGCCGGTCGTGGTGGTGGGAAGGCTCTTCAGAGAGGGGCGGGGACGGGTGCTCATGCCGCCCTCCGCTGACCGTTGCGGGCAATCGACCAGTTCAGACCGCTGCGAATGGTCGCCTCACAGGACCGCGGCGAGAGACCGGCCTGCTCCCCCGCCCACTGAAGAGCCTCCTCAACCTGCTCCCTGGGAAGGTCGCCCCACGCGATGAACCGCCCCAGGGCTCGCGCCGCCCGCAACAAGGTGGCGTTGCGCTCGCCCTCCGGGGCCTGCCGCACGGACGCGGTTTCCGCGTTCAAGCCCGCTACGGCATAACGAGAGGCCCGTACGGCCGATGGTGCAGCCGTCAGAACCCGCGAAGCATGACGGGCCGTCAGACGGCCCTGCAGCCAATCCGGCAAAGGCGCGGGCGGCGCGTCGTTGAGGACCGCGTAGGCGCCCGTGGCGGTGAGGCTGCCGGGGGCGACGACGTAGCCACCCCACGCGCGGGTGTCGATGCGCTTGCCGAGACGTCCGGCCGTATTGCCGAGCCGGGCACCGGGCGGTGCGGTGAAGTACAGATGCACTCCGCCGCTCGCGGTCCGCACCGTGCGGGTGGTGGGCACCGCTCGCCCGGCGCGCTCGCAGAGCGCCCTGAAGGTCGTCACGCCGTTAGGCGTGTCTGCACTGCTCTTGCGCTTGGGCATGTCGAGGTCGACGACGACCAGCCCGGACGGGCCGGTCGCGATGCCGACGTTGAACGGCAGGTCGCCCCACGCGCGGCGGATGCGGTCGGGGTCGATGCTGGCGCGTTCTTCCCACTTGCGGTGACCGCCCGCGCAGTCTCCGATGCCGGGGCAGACGTCCTCACCGTGCAGGGCCGGACGCTTGTTCCCGGGGCGTAGGGGGAGGACGGCCCATCCCTGCTCCGCCGCATCGAGGGCGGCGAAGAGAAGGTGACGGTTCATGCCGCCACCCCCGGCGCGCTCGATGGGGTGGCATGGGCTGGACGGCCCTCGCCGAATGACGCTCGTTGGGTCATGCTGGACGTCTCCTGCTCTCTTGGAGGGACTGGAGAACCGGGGCGGGCGCAGGCTTGTGGTGAGACGGCGCCCGCCTCGGGCGTAGCTAGTCGTGGAAGTGGTTGCGCTTGAAGACGGCCTTACGGATGTTGACCGTGGTCACGCTGCGGTGGCCGCTCGCACTGAACACCTGCACGGCCACCCAGCCGCCGAAGATGGCGGCGGCGAGGGTGATGAGCTGGGTGATGAGCGCGGTCAGTGCGGTGATGAACGCGGTCAGCAGGAACAGTCCGCCGCAGACGGCGCCGAACCCGATGCCTCCGAGGGCGATGTTCACCGCCGTGCGTGAGACGGGCGGCTTCGCCGTGGGGAGTTCGGGCTTGGCGGGTTCGAGAGCGTAGCCGGTGACGACCCTGCCGTCCGGCAGGACGATGCTCGCCACGGCCGGGATGGTGTTCGGCTGGACCGGCGCGGACGGCATCGGGGCGAGCGGGGTGGGCAGGTGGACTTCCACGGTCGCCTCACGACGGCCGGGTACGAGGTTGGCGGGCTCGTTCATGGGAGGGCCTCCTGTTCAGCCGAGGTCGTTGAGGGCGTCGGCGCAGGCCTCCACGAGGTTGTGGATGGGCTCGTAGGCGCCGGTCCCGGCGGCGAAGAAGCCGAAGAGGAACAGAACGATGGCCGAGCCCCCTCCGGCGGACTTGGTCTTGACGGCGAAAGCGGACGCGGCGCCGAAGAGCAGCACGGCGGAGATGTTGAGGATCATCAGGAGCCTTCCGGTCAGGAGGTGGGAGTGCCTGCGCGGTAGATGCGGGCCCAGCGGTTGTAGAGCCAGCGGCCGATGCGTATGCGCTTGCCGGTGGCCTTGCAGCGGCGGCAGTCCTTGCCGCGCTTCATGCGGCCCTTGCGGTCGGTCTTCATGGCGAAGCCCCAGCCGTTGCACCTGCGGCAGTTGCCGAACGGCGAGGCAGCACACACCGCGACGTAGCAGAGCGTTACGCCGAGGATCAGGGTGATAGCGAGCAGGACAGGGGTCATGGCGGGCCCTTCCAGGCGAGTTTCAGGGGTTTCCGCAGGTGGGCCGCTATCCGCTAGCGGCCTGCTCAGAACGGGTTTGGGGCGCTAGCGGGGCCGCTAACGTTAGCGGGGTGTGCCGCTAGCGCTAGCGGCCCCGGACGCTCAGCCCGCGTCCCGGTTTCCGTCACGCTCCGCAATTGCGGCGGTGATGTGCGAGCGGTCGATGCCGCGCCGGTTGACGACCTTGCCGTTGATGCGGCGGCCGACCTGCACCGTGGAGATGCCGTGTGGCTTCAGGGCCGTGGCGAGCGCGTCAGGGGCCCACCCGTCGTAGACCTCCGAGCGCAGCTCGGCGAGGCGGGCCACCATGGTCTCGGACCACACCTTGGGCTCGTCGGCCGGGATGACGGCGAGAATGTCGGCGAGGAGGTCATACGCGTTGGCCTCGTCCGTCTCCGGCTCTTCCCCGAGTGCGTGGCCGGTGAGCAGGCCCAGCTTTTCGCGCAACTTGCGGGCCCGGTCGGCGATGGCTTCCGCAGTCGGGGCGTCGACGTAGGTGGAGCAGACGATGCGGGCGTCGGCGCCTTCACCGAGGAAGTAGTGCACGCCCTTCTCGGCCCAGTTGAACATCGTGGCGCGCACGCCTCGCTTGTAGGAGGAGGTGCCCAGCACCATGTCGTTCTCGGTCTGCCCCATGACCTTCAGGCAGAACCGCGCGGAGGCGTTCGCGCTGATGGCGGTGGGGATGCTGTCCTTGTCCGGTCGCTGCGTGGCCAGCAGCAGCACGATCCCGGTGGCAGGGCCGCGCTTGACCAGGTCGGTGCAGATCTCCTCCAGTTCCTTGCCGTACTTGTCGTGCTCGAACCACACCTGGCACTCATCCACCCCGACCACGATCGGGTGCAACCCCAGCGACTTCCTGTCCGCCAGAGCGGACGTCACCTTGGACTCGGGGCACAGGTCCCGCGGCAGGGAGCGGATCATCTTCGCCCGGCGGCGCAGTTCCTCGCGCAGGGCGCGCATGTCCTTGACCGCGTACTCAATGTCCTCGTCCTCGTCACCGGCGCGGTGGCGGTGGGCGATGCGCTCGCCGACCGGGTCCAGGTCGCCGGTGCCCTTCAGGTCGTAGGAGTGGACCTCGGCGCGGGGATCCAAGGCGGCGATGAGCAGCAGCAGGCGCAGCAGGAACGTCTTGCCCATGCGCGGGATGGCACCGATGATCCCCGCGATGTACATGAGGGTGATCTCAACCCAGCGTCCGCGCTGGTCGGTGCCGTAGGCGACCGGCTTGAACAGGTCCACCGAACCGGACTTGGCCAGCGGCCATGCGGGCTTCTTGGCCTTGGTGAGGTCCTGGTCGCCGACCCAGAGCACCAGGCGCCCGGTGTGCTCTTCGGCCACCGCCTCCGGCCACACACAGCTCAGTGGCCGGCGCAGACCGGAAGCGAGCCGCTCGCGCCGCTCGATGATGTCCGTGACCGTCACGCCGAACGGCAGGTTGCCCTCCGCACGCCAACCGGGCCCGTCGCGGGTGATGGGGGCGGTGAACTCGAATCCGTCCCGGCCCTTGGCCTGCGCCTGGTTGATAGCCGGGATGCCCAGCGAGCCGAGCGCACGCAGCACGATGTCACTGGTGAGCTTGACCGCCTTGGGCAGCTCCACCGCCCGGTGGATGACCGGGGCATCTGCGCGGCGCCCGGCATAGCCGAGAGCCATCACGATCGCGCTCACCGACACCGCCTGAAGCCAACCGGGGGCGAGCACGTACATGGCGAGCGCAGCGCCGAGCCCGACGAACATGGCGAGCACGGTCACCAGGGTGCGCAGTCGGACGCGTCCGTCGCGCTGCCGCGACAGCTTCAGGTACTCGGCTGCGTCCTCGCGGCGGACCGCAGCGAGTCGGACCGGCTCCCCCTCGCGGTCCGCCACCCACCGCATCGTGCCGCCCACGAACCGGGCGGCACCGGTCGGTGCTTGCAGGGTGAGCCGTGCAGCATAGACCGGGGCACGCAGCGCGTGATACCCGGCGGTGTGCGCATAGTGGCGGGCCACCCACGCCGTAGCGGTCCGCAGCTCTGCCACCGAACGCAGCCACACCGGAACGACCGCACGGCGCTGCGCCCCGAGCAGCCGACCGAGGTACCCCGGACCGGTAGCCCTCGGAGTCGGCTGGTCGACCATTACGCGGTCGGTCGGGTCGCCCGACTCGCTGTCCGACCCCTCGGGGCGGGAGTCGGGCGACCGGTCGGAGTCGGGTCGGGTTGCCGGGTCGGCCCACTCGGCACGGGCCGTCCGTGCCTTGTCGAGGTCGACGACCTCACCCCCAGAGTCGGCGCTCATCTCCGCTTCGAGTCGGTTGAACAGTTCGTTCTCGTCGTCGGGGTGCTTCACTGAGATTCCCTTCCAATGGGAGGAAGGCGCGGCCGGTCCGTCGCTGTAGGAGGTGGGCGGACCGGCCCTGCCGGATGGTTGGGGCGAAGTTCAAGCGGCGCGCTGTTCCTCGGGGTAGGCGCAGGGCACGCACATCCCGAGCGAGCCGGGGATGACGTATCCGGCCTCCGTCCGGCACACCGGGCAGGTACGGCGGGCGCGCATTGCCTTGGCGAGCGCAGCCCGCTTGCCCGGCGTCATCGGCCGGACCGGCTTGGCGCGGTCGACGCGGTAGAGGTAAGCGACCAGCGGGCCGCGCCGGTAGCGCGGGCGCAGCACCTGAGCCGCGATCGGCTGCCCGCCCGGACGTAAGCCACGGGCGCGCAGTTGGCGGCGCGTGGCGAGCCCGTCGGGGGCGTAGCGCCAGGGGTAGGTGGGGATGCCGTACTGGCTACCGGAAGGGTCGTAGCACTTGCCGAATGCCGGGGGCATCAAGCGGCCTCAGCCGCAGGTGCCTCGCCTTCCGGGACGTCCACGGCGTGCATCACGCGGCCGTCCGCGCGCTCGCCCTTCAGGGTGTCGCGCAGCTTGCGGGCGTTGTCCTGCGAGACGTGCAGCGTGGTGCGCAGACGGTCCGCGGTCAGCTCAGCCTCGGTCCACTCCGCGGTGACCGTGCGCGCCTCGGTCAGCGCGTCCTCGAAGGGCCGCGGAGCCTTGCCCTTGCGTTTGGCGGAGGGCCGACGGCGCGGGCGCGGCTTGGGCTCGGCCGGTTGTGCCGGCGGATTCTCCACCGGTGACGGGGTGGCCGTCTCCTGCTCGGTGGTGGGGGCCAGGTCGCCCATGCGCAGCATCACGCGCTCGCGCCGCGGGGTCTTCGAGCGCCACTTGCGGCCGTAGCGCTCGCGCAGGTCCGCGCGGGCCAACTGCCGTTCCTTCTCGCGCGCCAGTGCCTCCGTGTAGGAGGTGACCTCCCACAGCGTCATACGGCGCCACAGTGCGAAGGTGGAAGGGAAGGCGAGCAGCCAACGGGAGAAGCGGATCTTCTCCATGCGGCGGCCGGTGGCCGCGCCGATTCGCACGGCGTAGATGTGCGCTCCGATCTCGGAGAACACCACCCACAGCAGCGGCATCGTGCCGTGTGCAACCTTCGCCCACAGCCCGTGTCCGGCGGCGACGTTCAGCCCGCAGGTGACCAGAGTGAGCACCCAGGGCACGAACCGCACCCACGCCAGCGCCATATCCATCCGGATCAACAGCAGGTTGGCGACGGTGAACACCGGGATGGCCACGTCGATACCGACCGGCAGCATCCACGGCTCGCCGAAGCCCCAGCGAGCCGCGGCAGCCGACACGGCGTCGAACGAGGAGATAAGACCGAGCGCGCCGACTCCGGCCGCGGCGAGCGCGCCGACTCCAGCGAGCCCCATCTCCGGGCGCGTCAACGGCGGTACTCCCGGACGCTCACTGCTCTGCACGGTGGTCACGCCGCACCCCCAACCGCGATCGAAACCGCGAGGATGAGCAGCGCACCGCCCGCGCATGTCAGGTCGACGGCGCGCTTCAGGCCGGTGAACTTAGCGACGGCAATCCGGGACAGACCCGCGATGTCCGCGCTGAGGTCCTGGGACAGGGCAGCGGTGATCTCCTCGGCAGTGAGCGTCGCCCACAGCGGGAAACCGTGCCTGCCCCCTAGGTTCGGGCGCACCGACCGGAGAAGCAGACCAGCCGCCGCGACCAGCACAGCCATACCGAGCCCGCCCACCACATAGGCGGGCAGGTTCATCGGCAGGTCACGGGCGACCGTCCACGCGCCCGCCAGCACAGCGCCGACGAACGCCAGCAGAAGGCCGGACTTGGTGTCGGTCCGCGTGATCTCAGCCTTCACCTCCGAGTGCGCGGCCATCAGGCTCCGCTCCGAGGCGCTCATGCCGCCACCCCCTTGCGCGCCGTGCGGCGGCGGTTCGGGCGGGCCAGCGGGACGACGTCGAACATGTCCGGGTGCTCCTCGATGACCTCCGCAGCCATGCGAATCAGGTCGTCGGGAAGGTCCGGATCGTCGGCGAGAATGTCGCGCGCCGCGTCCAGGCGGGCGGCGCGCTCTTCGTCCGTCTCGCCCTCGACCCCGAGCCACAGCTCAACCGGGGTGCCGAGGGCCAATTCCACGAACTCATCGGTAGAAAGGGCCTGGTGGTGGCCGATGTAGGTACGCATTCAGGGCTCCTGATTGGAGGGACAGGGAGCCGGAGCGGTGCAGGCGTGTTGGTGAGACGGCGACCACTCCGGAGAACCCGAGCCGCAGATTGCGGCAGGGGATAGCGCCCCGGCAGGAGTCGAACCCGCCTACGACCATCAGGGCAGCACTGGAGCGAGCGGAGCCGACGACAGAAACGCCAGGTCGTGCCCGCTCGCGAGATCAGGTGCGCGGGTCTTTCTCCGCGCGGACCGCCTTCTTGTCGCTGAGGACAGGCGGTAGATCCTCGGTCCACTGTTCAGTTCTCAAGGTGCAATCAACGCGGGGCCCGCGGCGCGCGGCAGAAGCCGCCTTCCGGCTACCGCAAGCGGCAGCCATACGGGCAATTCCGAGCCATTCGTGCAGGTCAAGCAGTCGCCACCCGAGGTTTCCGGGCGGCCACTTGCTGACTAGCTTGCACTAGTCTGCTGTGGTGCACAACCCCTGTGAGGTGATGCGCTCTAGTTCGCTGTGGTGGGTAGGCTCAGAGCATGACTGCCACAGGAGGGCCGAAGCCGAAAGCGGTGCAGGTCGCGGACGCACTTCGCGACGACATCAAGAAGATGAAGCCGGGAGACAAGCTCCCGTCACAGCGCGAGTTGATCGACCGCTTCGGATTTGCGAGCCAGACCATCCAGAACGGCTTGGCTGCGCTCCGGGCGGAAGGATTGATCGTGTCGGCCGGGAACCTCGGCAACTTCGTCAGCGACGGAGCTTCCCCCAGCAGCGACCTGCGCGACGACATCAAGGAAATCCGCTCCCAGATTCAGACGTTGACTGAACGGGTCGCAGCGCTTGAAGAGCGCTCCGCCCCGGGTGGTGCGTGATCTGCAACCAGCATGCGGGGAACGGGAGTTGTGAGGTAAGTGACAGCCAGGGGACGACGAAGCGTAGGTGGGGACATGTCCAGTGACACCCCCATGTCACCTTCCCTGTCCCCCGGGCTCGCGGGTGAGACTCGGAGTAGGCACTCGAAGGAGGGCACATGACCGACGACAGGCCCGCGTGGGCGCGGCGCATCGCTGCCGAACGAGCGGCTCGTGACTGGTCGCAGCGTGACGCAGTCAAGGCGCTGCGGGCGCACGCTCCCACGGAGCTGCCTGCGGAAGAGAGCATGATTCGCCAGTGGAAGCGCTGGGAGTCAGGCCAGATGCCGAACGACTTCTACCAACCGATCATCGCGGCCCTCTTCGGCACCGTGACGCATGCGCTCTTCCCTGCGCCGGCACGGCGGGACGGAGGCAAGGAGATCCTTGCAGCATCCGGGATGGAGACGCTGGAGATCGTGAGTCGTCTCAATCGGTCTGACGTCGACAACGCCACGCTTGATGCCCTGCGGATCACGGCAGACCGGCTCGCCTCGGAGTACCCGTTCATGCCGAGCGAGCAGCTTCTCATCGAGGGGCGCCAGTGGTTGCGCCGTGTCGTCGAACTCCACACGAAGAGCCTCACGCTCGCGCAGCACCGCGAAGTGCTTGCACTCTCTGGTTGGCTCGCCCTTCTGGTCGGCTGTGTCGAGTACGACACAGGTGACCGCCACGCTGCCGAGTCGACGCGTCAGGCCGCACTTTCGCTCGCGACCGAGGCTGACCACGCGGAGGTCGCCGGGTGGGCGCACGAGATGCGGGCATGGTTCGCACTCACGACTGGCGACTATCGCGGCGTCATCGCAGCGGCGCAGGCCGGGGCAGAAAGGGCGCAGCACCACGGCGTAGCCGTACAGCTTGCAGGCCAGGAAGCCAAGGCGTGGGCTCGAATCGGGGACCGCCGGCAAGTGGAGGTGGCCTTGGACAAGGGGCGGCGGTTGCTCGAAGGGATGCCGTACCCCGAGAACCTGGACAACCACTTCGTTGTTGACCCAGCCAAGTTCGACTTCTACGCGATGGACTGCTACCGCCTGGTCGGCGAAGACAAGCTTGCACGCACGCTCGCCGAAGAGGTGTTGAGGTCGGGAACTGACTTCGACGGCACCGAGCGTTCACCGATGCGCAACGCTGAAGCGCGCGTCACGCTCGGAGTCACGGCGGCGCGTGAGGGCGACTTGGAGCAGGCACTCATCATGGGTGAGCGGGCCCTCGAAGGGGACCGTAAGTCGGTGCCTTCACTGATCATGACCAGCCGCGAGCTTGCAGCCGAGATGCGCCACCGGTACAGCTCCGAGCCGGGGGCACAGGACTACCTCGCCCGGCTCCACTCGCTGGCTGAGCAGAAGCCCGGATTCATGCCACGATGAGGGACTTAAGATCAGCTTCGCGTATGCATGCGGTTGCGGCCGGTAGCGGTAGCGGCCTCCAGATGCGTTATGTAGGCGACGAACCTAGCGTTGAAGCATGGGAGACGCGCTTTCAACGCTCGTGGGCACCTTCCACGAGATACTCGAAGAGCAATTCAAGAGGCATCCGAAGCTCTTTGCCGTAGATGACGAGGCTGCTGAGGACTTTGCAAGGGATGCTGCTGACTGGGCTATCAGCAATTGTCGTTGGCATCTCGCCCTGGGAGAGACCGTCAGCCTGGAACACCTCGCACGGGAACTTGGGGAAGCACCCAAGGACCTGGAGGACCAGGTTGCCCGCGGAAAGCTCGTTGCCCTACAGGGAAGGTTCGAGACGTTCGTACCTCTGTGGCAGATAGAAGGGCTAGGCGACAAGCCGCGAATGCGAGAAAATGCAATGGCTGTAGTCGCTACCTTCCATGAGATCCTAGGAAAGTTCTATCGACCTGAGCATGTTATCTCTTGGGCCGCCACAAAGCAGGCGGAGATAGGGCAGCAGAGGCCGCGGGATGTCATGGAAGACGAGAGCTTGAGAGATGGCCTAATTCAGGCCGCGACAGTTGCCGCTCGGAGCCTAGCATGACGACAACGGAACCGCACAGGGATAGTTGGGCTACGACGAAGCAGGTCGGCCATGGCGAACATTTCTTTCGCCTACATCGGAAGTTCGACGATCACGGAAATCCGCTCGACCCTGTATGGTTCTGTCGTTGCGGGGAATGCCGATTCGACCTCATGGGCCACGATGAGGCAGGGACGTATTACGTAGCAGAGAGTCCGCTAGTCGCCTACATGGAAGTGTTCCTGCGATACGACGAGGAAGCCGTACTGGAGAGCGAATTGCGAATGCGCAAGCTTGCGGAGGTGTCTCTGAGAAGTGACCTTCAAGTTCTGAATATGGCGTCACGCCGCAATAAGGGACGCCGAAAAATCACCTCAGCCATCTGGAATGAGCCTGGCCCCGATTATCCTCTCAGCCAAGGATTCGCGCTCGAAATTTTCAACGAGCACCTTGAGGGGATTTGGTACATCTCATTCAAAGATCCCGCAAAGAAGGCCCTCAACTTGGCGATATTTTCCGAGAGACACGGACCTGACGCGAGTAAAATGCTCAAAGTGCATGAGGATGACGAAGTTCCTGTAAGCCTTGCATATGAGGCAGCCGATGAATTCGAGATCCCATTCTCGCGGGACCCTAGAGGAACTTACCCACGGCGGAAACCGTAACGAGTCGATCGCGAAATTCGGCCAGTGCATCTGATCGAATCGCGGCAATCTCTTTCGTACGCGAGGTCAGTAAGGAACGTAAACAGATCATCGCCAGATCAGGAGGACCGTTCGTCACGACTTCCGCCCAAGCCGTGATGCTGACTGTCGTACTCAACGGCCTTGTCGTGGCCGTCCTGACGTGGAACAGATGCGGTCTTCAAGTAAAGCGCTTCGGCATGAACACCCCCAGCCTGAAAGGCAAGGGTGGCCAAATGTCCATACGAACAGCGGTATCCGACCGGACTGCTGCTAGTGAGCCATCTTAGCGAGCCTCAAAAATTCTCGTTTACCAACGCCTCCGTACGTGATCTTTGACGCAGCTCCTGCCGGATGCCCGAGGCCACCCTCTCAGCCGCTTCACCCATGAACGCGGTCGGCGGGTTAACTCGAAATCTATGGGCTGGCAGTGGAATTCCACGCTCCTGCATGGCAGCATACGCGCGCACCTTCCCGTCATCATGACGGATAGGATTCTGAATCTTGGTAATCAGCTTGAACCGCGACAGCATAAGGTGCGACTCGTAGACGTCCCGGCTGATTCCATAGTCCTGCGATCTGCCATTACCGGCACAAAAGATCCCCGATTCCCAATGCGTGCTGGAATTGCGGCGCTGCAGATGAAGAAGTGCCAGATACAAGTGCACCTCAGACGGAGTCAAGCAGTAAATCCATCCTTTCGTAAAGAAGGACACAGGAAGCCCGACCGATCCCTTTGATCCATTGGAAATGGTGTACTCGTACGCGCCACCCCGGGCAAGGACTCCCGCCTCGTGCAGCGGGGTGACGATCGAAGGCTTTCCAGCGGACGCGTCCGACACCCGGACCAGATTCTCTTGATGTAAACGCTGGAAGGCAGATTTTATCTGCCTTATCTTGTTTTGCCGGGCAGTGGTGCGAGATTTCCCATGTGAATTATCCTTCGCCTGGGACACAACAATTTTATCCCAGGAAACATCCTCGGGATCTTCCGGAAAAAGAGGAATGCTCGACGGTCCAGCAATACCCGTCCTCTTGCGGCATTGGGCTTCAAAGAGCAGCAGTAGGTAGATTTGAGAATTTACTCCACGGGGCGCCAAGATGCTACTGATGGACGGCCTGCGACCCTTTTTTGCATAGAAGAACTCGTCTCGGATCCTGACCGTGGATGGTCTGGTGCCGTTCTGTTGGATGGCCTGCAACTCGGCAGTTGCCACCGCCACCTGTTGAGCCATCTCCTCAAGCCTGGCAAGTCGGCTGCTCAGACGTGCCGTAGCCCTGGCCATTACTCTCCTCGCTGTTAGACCCTTTGGCCCGCATGCTCACCTAGGCGTTGACCTGCAGTTCCTCTAGTAGTCGACGGTTGTCCGGCGTTCATGCGGGCCAAAGGGTGGTGGTCGCACATACGACCCTTTGGCCCGCACGCTCCAGAGCGCTGCGAGCTGCGAAGACGCGTCTCCGAATTGCAAGCCCCGGCGTTCATACGGGCCAAAGGGTACTGCGGTGTGGCCGCCCACGGGGCCAGAAGTGCTGGAAAGTAACGAGCGGCCCCCGTCGCACCGGGAGGCCGCTCAACACCACAGTCACGAGGCATGAAAGAGGTGTGTCCATTGAATGTACGCCCGAAGGGCATCCGAGCCCAGTATCGGTCCAGTGCCTTGGCGGTAAGCCTGATCATTGGCGCAGGGTGCGGTTCGGCCGGTCTGGTCTGGGCCGTGCCGGCCATCGCAGTCCCGCTCGCGACTGCTTCGGCAGTAGTTGGTGCCGCTTGGCCGGTGGCCACCTGGCTCCAGAGGAAGTATCCCAGCAGTGGTGAGGTGCGAGACGAGTGAGCGGCTGACGATGTCTTAGCAGATGTCGCAACGACGGGACCTCGCTTGCGACGAATCGTTGACCTGCACGCAACCACAAGCGACCGAGGCAGGCACCTACGTGCCCCGCAGGCGGCCCTCGCATGCTCAGACACAGCCTGAAAGGCGACAGCCGGGGGGCCAAACAGGGGTCCAAACGAGGCAGCTGCAGCCAGACAGTCCCGGACTGTAGTGGACAATGTCGAGGCCGAAACGCGCAGGTCAGTCCCACAGCAGCATGGCGGGACAGTGCCCGATCGCGTTCGGGACGAAGAGGTCGTGGGTTCAAATCCCGCCACCCCGACGCTGATCAGAGGGCCAATCGCATGATCGCGATTGGCCCTCTGTCGTATTTGGGGGGCCAAACGATGTTGATCGTGCCGCGCGTCCCGCCTAGATCTTCTACAGACGGACCAACGTCGCCACACTGCCTCCGATGCAGCCCGTAGCGGCATTCTCCAAAAGATCACTGCTGGGGCGTCACACGGGCCGGCGGCGGTCCCACCATCAGAGCCTCCAGCCGTAGATCGTGATCTTCACGCGATGTGGCGGAGCCAGTCCTCCACGCGCTCGCCCACCTCGCCGACCGTGGTGACGTCGCCGTGCCCCGGGCACACCACCGTCTCTGGGGGCAGGGTGACGAGGCGCTCGCGGATCGACTGGATCATCGCCTGGGCATCGGAGTCCTCCGGCCCGATGGTCCCAGGGCCGCGGGAGAACAGCATGTCCCCGGTGAAGACGCGGCGCAGCGCCGGATCGTACAGGCTTACGGATCCCGGCGTATGTCCCGGAGTGTGACGTACCGTCAGGGCGGTTCCGGCGACGTCGATCACCCGGCCGTCGACGAGTTCCTCGTCGGGGACACGGCTGGGAAAGCTGCGGCGCCACAGCTCCAGGTCGTCCGGGTGCAGCAAGATCGGAGCGCCGGTGCGGTCCGACAGAGCCACCGCCGCGTCGACGTGTCCGCTGTGTGCGTGGGTGCACGCGATCGCCACCACGCGGCGGTCGCCGAGCGCCGTGGCGATGACGTCCGGCTCGTGTGCGGCGTCGACCACCACCGCCTGCTCGTCGTCACCGATGATCCACACGTTGTTCTCCATCGGCGTGGTGTCGGCGTCCGGCTCGGCCACGACTCCCGTCGTCACCACGCACTCGACCCGCGCGGTCACGACATCACCGCCGGGAGCGCTCGGCCGCGGGCAGTCACCCGCGCCCTGGGGTCCTTCGCCTGCTGTTCCATGGAACAGCCCCTTTCCGGATGCGGCCCTCTACTCCAGTGGACCCCGCCGGGCATGCGGCAGCAACCGGCAGGTCTTCCCCTATCGGGGCGTATGCGCTGACCTGCAGGAACTCATGGCCCGTCGGCGACGACGCGGGATCGTTGCGGAGACCCTCACACGCGCCGCCTTTGAGGTACTCGCCGACCGGATCAGCGGGGGAGAGACCCAGGAGCTCGCGGAGCCGCTGAAGAGTTGGCTGCGCACGGACGAGGAGATCGCGAAGGGCTACGGGGCCCACTCGTTCGTCCGGCGTGTGGCGGACCGTGCGAACGTGCCCCGCGAGCTCGCGGAGGCGGGGATCCACGCGGTATTGGCGACCCTGAGGGAAGCGGTCGGCGAGCAGGAGTTCCGCGACGCGACCGCCCAGCTGCCCCGGGAGTACGACACCCTGCTGTCACACCCGCGGGCCCGGCCGGCGCCGGGTAACGACCTTTTTCTTCGTCAGCCGCGCCGTTGCCGCGATCGGTTGTCAGCGACTGTCGACACTGGCTCACCTCGGACGGACCGGAGTCGGCCTTGCGGGCCGTGGTCCCCAGTGAGGCCGGCCGCCGACATGGACCGTGGACGTGGACACCTGGAACGAGGCAACGGGCTTGACCCCTCGTCGTCGATCCCTCGTCGTCGATCCCCAGCACGGTCTCCGCGGCCGGTCACGGACTACACGGACTTCTCCCACCTGGAGCGAGCCGACCAGGTAGTGGCCGCCATGCCCGGAGGGGGCTGGCGTGCCGCTTGGTCAGGAGTGAAGCAGCCCGCACCGGGTGCGCCTCTGACTGCGTGACAAGCCGACGGACAACGGCGACCCAAGTTGTGGAGATCGTCCGGGACCGGCCGTGGGGATCGTCCCGGTCCGGTCGCGTCGGGGATGCCGCTGTGCTGTTCTGGAAGCAGCCGCAGGAGGCGACGCCTATGCATCGCAGCTGGGCTGCTGGGTTCGTACCCTCTCGGTCGGCCGCCCCGACCGGAGTGGGCGGGAAGCTTCTGTCCACGCGGGATCTCGCGGCCGGCTGGATTCTCGTCGTTCTGATCGCGGTCCCCGCCTGGGCGCTGACCATCGGGCAGGCGCGGGACATGGGGGTCGAACCCGGCACCATGGGGATGGCACTGCCCCTGTTCCTGCTGCTCTGGGTGACCATGATGGCGGCCATGATGCTGCCGTCCATGGCGCCGGTGGCCATCACCTGGGTGCGAGGTATCGGGCGGCAGTCCTCCGGCTGGACCCGGGCCGCCCGCACCGTCGAGTTCGTGGGTGGATATCTGCTGGTGTGGACGGCCTTCGGACTGCTCGCCTACGGGGCCCTGGCCCTCACCGGCGACCTGGTGGACGACCATCCGACCGCCGGACGCTGGATCGGCTCGATCGCCTTCCTGCTCGCGGGCCTGTACCAACTCGGACCTCTCAAGCACGTCTGCCTGCGGCACTGCCGTGACCCGCTGGGGCATCTGGTGCGCTACGCCGGCTTCCGGCGACCGGCCCGCGACCTGCGGGTGGGCGTCCACCACGGCGCCTACTGCGTCGGCTGCTGCGCCGGGCTGATGGTCGTCCTCGTACCCCTCGGCGTGATGAACGTGGCGGCGATGGCCGGACTGGCCTTGGTGATCTTCGCGGAGAAGCTGTGGTCCCGTGGCCTGCTCCTCTCCGGCGTCGTGGGGGTCGCCTTTCTCGTCCTGGCCGTGCTCGCGCCGTTTCAGGACTGGCTGCTGCCGGGGCTGCAGGGCTCGATGCCGTCCATGGGCGGCATGTGATCCGGTGTCTCGCCACGCTCGGATCATCATCGAGGTGCCCGGGGCACGATTGCCGACGTGGATCGGTTTCCCGCCCGGGACGTGAGGTGCAAGCTGGAAGGGAGGCCACCCTCCCGTTCCCGGGAGCGGGCTCGGGAATCGCGGTCTCGCCACTCCGAGTGAGCTCTTTCGGGCTCGGCAGGAGGGAAGCGAGATGACAGAGCAGGCAACCACCGTTACGCGCTGGCATCTGGCCGGCGACTGGTTCGACGTGTGCAAGTGCGCCATCCCCTGTCCCTGCACCTTCGCGCAGCCCCCGACCTACGGCGACTGCGAAGGCGTACTGGTCTGGCACATCCGGGAAGGCACCTTCGGTGACGTACGGCTCGACGGTCTCAACGTCCTGATGCTCGGCTCCTTCGAGGGCAATCCGTGGGCTGGCACGCATACGGAGCCGTACGCCGCGGTCTTCCTCGACGAACGCGCCGACGACGAGCAGCGGGCTGCGCTCGGAGCCGTCTTCGGCGGTGAGGCAGGGGGATGGCCGGCCCAGTTCGGGGAGATGTTCCACCCCGAGATGCGTGGCATGGACATCGCCCCCATCGTCGTGGAGATCGACGAGGCCCTCGCCACCTGGCGAGCCGAGATCCCGGGCCGTGTCACGGCGAACGCCGAGGCTCTCACCGGCCCGACCACGCCGGACGGCGCTCGCGTCCAGGTGCACAACGCCCCTGGCGCCGAGGTGGGGCCCGGCCAGGTCGCCACGTGGGGCCGAGCCACCGTCGACCGCGCCGACGCCTTCGGCTTCTCCTGGGAACGCTCCGGCAAGTCGAGCAAGCACTTCTCGTTCGACTGGAGCGGACCTGACTGAGGAGGCGGCCGGTCTGGGCTCCGGGCTCTCGGCCGGTCTGGGCTCCGGCTCTCGGCTGCGGGCTGCGGGCTGCGGGCTGCGGGCTGCGGGCTGCGACGGCAGCGCTACGACAGCAGCCCGGTCAGCGTTCCCGCCAGCGTGAGGGTCAGGAAGGCCGCTCCCCACGTCATCGCCTGGCGTATGCGGCGGTGCTTGATGTGGGTGGTGCGGGTCAGGAGTTGGGGTGGGGTGTCGGTCGTCGGGGTCGGCTGGGGCTTGGTCGCCAGGCTCAGGAGGACCAGGGACGGGGCGCAGGCCGCGCAGCCCGTCCAGAGGAGGAGTTGGGGGATCGCGGCGTACTGGGTGGGGGTGATGACGCCGGCGGTGATCGCGGTGAGGAGGGCGGCCAGGGTCGCGCCCAGGGTGGCCAGGGTCAGGTTGGCCCGGTGGTCGGCTTTCGCCAATTCCGCGCGGGCCGCCTCGGGCGGGAGCGGCCGGTCGAGTTCCGCGGTGTGGCCGCCTCGGAGTGTGATCATGGGTGCCCCTCGCTGATCAGCGGTTCCTTGCGAGTACCCCAACGGGGCCGTGGGGTAACGCAGTTCAGCTGTTCCACGTCTCGTCGTAGGGGTCGTGCGGAGTGGGGACCGGCTTCGCGGTCGTCACCTCCAGGTACGGGATCGGGCCGTCGTTGACCGGGTCCTTCGTGCGGCGGGGCGTGTAGGTGCCGGTGATCTCCAGCCACGTGTCCGGGCGTAGGACCGGAGGGACGTTGCCGGTCAGGGCGATCTTGACCGGCTGGGCGTCCGCCGCGCAGCAGTTGAGGCCCATGCGGACCAGGTAGGGGTCGCCCTTGCGGTCCAGGGTGACGAAGCCGGTGATCTTCAGCTCGCGGTCGCGCAGGGCACGGCCGTCGTCGTAGATCGCGCGGCCGGCGTAGTCGGCCACGGCGAGGCGGAGGGGGGCGTCGCCGGTGGGGAGGGCCGGGAAGCCGAAGGGTTTGGTCAGGGCCGTGCCGGTGTGGGCCGCGCTGTAGGAGCCCAGGGCCGGCGGGGCGACCAGGATCAGGGCGAGGACCGGGAGCGCGAGGAGCCAGGAGACGCGGGGTTCTCGGTGGTGGTCGTGGGTGGGTGTGCCGCGGTCGCCGGCGGTGGAGGCGCCTCGGCGGTCGTACCAGAGGGTTGCCGCCGCCGTGACGATCAGGACCGCGCCCGCCAGGAGGACCAGGGGGCGCAGGCCCTCCTTGACGTAGCGCAGGTAGAGGTCGGTCGTGCCGGCGTGCAGGAGGGTCGCGCCGAGCAGGAAGAGGAGGGCCGTCTGGGCCAGGCGGTTCACAGCAGGACCATTCCGGTCAGGGCCGATACGACGACGGCCAGGGCGAAGGTCGCGGGGGCGAAGCGCAGGGCGAAGGCGCGGCCGAAGGTGCCCGCCTGCATCGCGAAGAGCTTCAGGTCGATCATCGGGCCGACGACCAGGAACGTCAGACGGGCCGTCAAGGAGAACTGGGTCAGGGACGCCGCCACGAAGGCGTCCGCCTCCGAGCAGATGGAGAGCAGGACGGCCAGGGCCGCGAGGAACAGGACGGACAGCACGGGATGGCCGGCCGCGACGCCCAGCCAGTCCGCCGGGACCACCGCCTTCAGGGTCGCCGCGGCCATCGCGCCGATCACCAGGAACCCGCCCGCGTGCGTCACGTCGTGACGGACCGAGCCCCAGAAGGCCGCGCCCTTGCCCTGTCCCTCGTACGACGCGCGGGCCGGGGGCCGCAGCCAGTCCGTGCGGCCGAGGCGGTGCCAGAGCCAGCCCATCGAGCAGGCCACGAGCAGACTCGCGACGAAGCGGGCCAGGACCATCTCCGGGTTGCCGGGGAACGCCACGGCCGTCGCCGTCAGCACGATGGGGTTGATGGCGGGCGCCGAGAGGAGGAAGGCCAGGGCCGCCGCCGGTGTGACGCCTCGGCGGACCAGGGCGCCGGCCACCGGCACCGACGCGCACTCGCAGCCGGGCAGTACCGCGCCCGCCGCGCCCGCGACCGGGACCGCCAGCGCCGGGTGCTTCGGCAGGGCCCGGGCGAAGAACGACGGCGGCACGAACACCGCGATCGCCGCCGACAGCAGCACACCGAGCACCAGGAACGGCAGTGCCTGGACCATGACCGCGACGAACACCGTCATCCAGCTCTGCATCACCGGTGCGGCCAGGGCCCCGCGGATCGGGTCCTGGAACATCACCGCCGTCAGCAGCAAAAGGGTCAGGAGGAGGGGGGAGTTGAGGTGCCGGGCCTCCTCTTGACTGTGGCCGTCCGGCGCGGCGTCCGCAAGCTCGGCATCCGGGCTGCCGGCGTCCTCGCGCTCGGCTTGCCCAGGATCGGCGCCGTCCTGCGGGGCGGTCTTCGTCATGGCCACGGGCCCGGTACCTCCGGTGGTGCGCGAGGGCATTGCCCCATTCCTCCCCTTGCGTACGGACGGCGACGGCCGGGTGTTCACGCCCCACCGTGCCCTTCTGGAACCGGCCGTCCCGGTGAGGCAGTCTTCTCCTCGTGGGGAGCGTTCCGAACCAAGGCCAGCCGAGTGATCCGGCCACGCACATGATCGTGTGCGGTGACGACGGGCTCGCGCACCGGCTGGCCGCCGAACTCCGAGGTGTCTACGCCGAGCAGGTCACGCTCGTCGTGCCGCCCTCCGGGAGACGGGTGCGCCAGCCCGTGGTCGGACGGGCCCGGGCCGCCTCGGCGGCACTGCTCGACCGGGTCGTGAACGCGGCCGTCAACCGGACCGGCACGAGCGGTGAACCGGCCCCGACCGAGCAGGTCGTGGAGGCTCCGGAGATCACCGAGGCCGTCCTCACGGAGGTGGGCGCCGACCGGGCGGCGGCCCTGGCGCTCGTCTACGACGACGACGAGACCAACATCCGGGCCGCCCTCACCGCCCGCCGGCTCAACCCCCGCGTCCGCCTCGTACTCCGGCTCTACAACCGGCGGTTGGGGCAGCACATCGAGGAACTGCTGGACCAGACCGCGGCCGTGGCCTCCGGAGACGGGCAGGGGGCGGGTCTCGACGCGTCGACGACGGTGCTGTCCGACGCCGACACGGCCGCGCCCGCGCTGGCCGCCACCGCCCTGGTGGGCACCAGCAAGGTCGTCCAGACGGAAGGGCTCGTGCTGCGCGCGGTGGAACGGCAGCCGCCTCGGCCGGGCGAGGTGGCCGACCCGGGGCTGTGCACCCTGGCGCTGCTGTCCGCGACGAGCAACGACCCGGCCGGTGCGGACGGTTCCGAGGGCAGCGGAGAGCACGGGCCGCACCTGCTGCCGGACGAGGCGGCGGTGGCGGCGGCGACCGGGCGCGGGACCGTCGTCCTGGAGCAGGTGTCGTACTCCGGGCCGTCCCTGCCCGCCGGGCGGGGTGGTGTGCCGCCGTTCGCCTCGCTGTTCTCGCGGCGGCTGCGGTGGTCCCTGGCCGGGCTGGTGGCCTGTGTGCTGGCGCTCGCCGTGGGGTTGATGATCGTGACGGGCGAGAATCCGCTGTACGCCACGTACGTGACGCTGCTCGATCTCTTCGGCATCAACGATCCCGCCTTCCACGAGTCGACCGCCCGTCAGGTGCTGCAACTGCTGTCCGGGCTGGTGGGGTTGCTGCTGCTGCCGGTGCTGCTGGCCGCGGTGCTGGAGGCACTCGGCACGTTCCGCAGCGCGTCCGCGCTGCGGAAGCCGCCGCGCGGGCTCGGCGGTCATGTGGTGCTGCTGGGGCTCGGCAAGATCGGGACGCGGGTGCTGACGCGGCTGCGGGAACTGCACATCCCGGTCGTCTGCGTGGAGTCCGATCCGGACGCGCGCGGGATGGCCACGGCGCGGCGGCTGCGGGTGCCGGTGGTGCTCGGGGACGTCACCCAGGAAGGGGTCCTGGAAGCCGCGAAGATCCACCGCGCGCATGCGCTGCTGGCCCTGACCAGCGCGGACACGACGAATCTGGAGGCCTCGCTGTACGCCCGGTCCGTGCGGCCCGATCTGCGGGTCGTGCTGCGGCTGTACGACGACGACTTCGCGACGGCCGTGTACCGCACGCTGCGGGCCGCGCACCCGTTCGCCCTGACGCGCAGCCGGAGTGTGTCGCATCTGGCCGCGCCCGCGTTCGCCGGGGCGATGATGGGGCGGCAGATCCTGGGAGCGATCCCGGTGGAGCGGCGCTGCTGGGGCTCGGCAAGATCGGGACGCGGGTGCTGACGCGGCTGCGGGAACTGCACATCCCGGTCGTCTGCGTGGAGTCCGATCCGGACGCGCGCGGGATGGCCACGGCGCGGCGGCTGCGG
>NZ_JAIGQA010000130.1:0-24697 GCF_019733245.1 Streptomyces sp. WAC04114 | reverse complement strand
CCCCCAGGCCCCGCCCGTTGTGGCGCGCCCACGCCCACAACGACTACGAGCACCCACGCCCGCTGCTCGACGCCCTCGACCACCGCTTCGGCAGCGTCGAGGCGGACATCTACCTCGTCGACGGCCAACTCCTCGTCGCCCACGACCCGGAGGACCTCGACCCGACCCGCACCCTCGAATCCCTCTACCTCGATCCGCTGGCCGCCCGCGTGCGCGCCCACCACGGCTCGGTGTACCGGGGGTACCGCGGCTCGCTGCAACTGCTCATCGACATCAAGACCGAGGGCTCCTCGACCTACCTCGAACTCGACCGCCACCTCCGCCGCTACCGGCACCTGTTCACCACCTGCGCTCACGGTCGCGTGCACCGCGGGCCGGTCACCGCCGTGGTCTCCGGCGACCGCGCGGCCCGCGCCCCCATGGAGGCCCAGACCGTCCGGCGTGCCTTCTACGACGGCCGCCTCGCCGACCTCGGCAGCCAGGCGCCGGCCTCCTTCATCCCCCTGATCAGCGACAACTGGACGCTCAACTTCACCTGGCGGGGCGTCGGCGCCTTCCCCGACGCAGAGCGGCAGAAGCTGCGGGGCATCATGAGAACCGCCCACCAGCGCGGTCAGAAGGTGCGCTTCTGGGCGACCCCGGACCTGGCCGGGCCCGCCCGCGACGCGCTCTGGGGCGAACTGCTCGCCGCGGGGGTCGATCACCTCAACACCGACGACCTCGCCGGACTGGAGGCGTTCCTCGACGCCCGCCGGACAGGGTAGGCGCACAGGCGAACACCACACGTTCGGCGGACAGGTCAGCCGCCCGGACGAACCCTCCGCTACGCCACACTTGCGCCCGAACGCCGTGAACCGGACATGGCGGCGTGGCGAAGGAGTTGACGATGGCCATTTCCATCTCTGTGGTGCTGCTGCTCGTGATCCTTGCGGTGATCTTCCTGCGCAACGGCGGGCTGAAGATCTCCCACGCACTGGTCTGCCTGCTGCTCGGCTTCTACCTGGCCAGCACCAGCATCGCCCCCACCATCCACAGCGGCCTCACGGCGACGGCGGACATCGTCAGCGGTCTGCGTCCCTGAGTCACCCCGAGAACACGCCGATGCCGTTCGGCACGAGACGCTCGGCGCCGCCGCTGGGGTGGTTGCGCACGGAGACGGTGCTCGCGCCCGTCTTCCGTGCGACCAGGGTCGACGACCCGCCGCCGTCCAGGCTGAAGGCGTCCTCCGAGCCCAGCTTCCGCATGGTGCCGGCGACTTCGGCGATCGTCAGACCGCTGCGATAGGCGGCGGCGCCGTCCAGCGCGAGCAGCAGCACGCGCCGTCTGCCGTCGGCGATCCCCACGGCCGTACGGACGGTCGACGTCGTGTTGTCGAGGCCCGGCAGCGGCTGTCCGCCCGACAGCACCGGGTAGCCGCCGAGCGCCAGCAGGTACGCGACGCCGTCTGTGGCCGCCACGAGGCTGTGCTCGATCTCCACCGATTCACCGGTGGAGAACTTGCGCAGCTGCTGGGCACCCGCCTCCCGGCCGACCAGCACGGTCGTCCCCGAGGCGATGGGACCGCTGCCCGGGGCGTCGGCGGCGGAGACGACCTTGCCGTCGTGGACCGTCACCTCGTAGGTGTCCGTGCTGCACGGTGCGGCCCGGTCCGTGTCCGTGCCGCACGTGGCACGGACCCGGGAGACGTTGCCCCACTCGGAGGTGAACGCGCCGACGGAACCCACCGGCAGCGCGTACTGGTTGAGCCCGCCCAGCGGCAGCTCCGCCTCGGCCGTACGGACCGAGCCGGCGAGTGCGAGCCGGTCCAGGCGCGCCCGCCCGTCGGTGCCGACGCCGAAGACGTCCTCGGTCGTCGTGCCGGGCGGCAGCGCCGGCCCGAAACGCTGACCCTTCGGGACGGCCGCCTTGAGCGTCCGCCCGGCCGCGATCGCCGGACCCACGCTCGCTCCGGTCGCCTCCACGCCCGGGTGCTGCGTCTCGGTGATGTTGAAGAAGTCACCGTTGACGCCGGCGACCGCGCCCTGGGTGTCCGCCATCGCCGAGATTCGCGCGCGCGAGGCCACGGCCCCCGGGTACAGCAGATCGACCCGGACCTTCGGGTTGCCCAGGTCGACCCTGAGCAGATGGGCGTGCGTCACCCCCTTGGCCGCCTTGATGTCGAACTCCTCGTACGTCACGCCCGGCGCGACCCGTCGGCCCTTCTGGACGGCGTCGGCCGGAGCCGCCCCCGCCAGGGCCGCACCGGTCAGTGCGGCGAACGCCGTGACACACGCCAGTGCCGCTCTGCCCGCTCCCTGTCGCCTGCGACGACCTGCCACCGTGCCCCCTGATGCCTCGTCAACTGTCGGGATCCTCAGGGGCAGTGCACCAGACCGCGGTGGTCCGGCAGGGGGTCTGGGCGCGGACTACGCGGGAACGGCTGAAAAATCGCACCCCTCTGGATGCTTCAGCCGTCGCCCGTTCCGGTGGCGTACGGCGTGTAATGCGCGGGCGTGTGGTCGATCGGCAGGCCGGGATGCCAAGCGGTGAGGGCCTGAGCGCTGCACACGAACAGCTGCTCCGGCAGCCGGTCCAGGGCGAACCAGCGCCAGCGGCCCACGCTCTCCCCGGGCTGGTCCGACGGCTCACCTCGCCAGGCGGTCACCCGGGCCGCCACGGTCATACGGACGACACCACCCACGTCGTCCAGCAGCGTCCCGAGCAGCCGGACGTCCTCGGGCCGGGCCGCGAGCCCCGTCTCCTCGCCGAGTTCACGCACGACCGTCTCCCGCAACGACTCCCCGGGTTCCACCGTCCCGCCGGGCAGCTCCCACGTCCCGCGCCGGTGCCGGCCCAGAAGCAGCCCGCGCGGCCCGTACACGATGGCCCCCACCCCCAGCGCGGCGTGGGCGGGCGGCGGCTTGTCGACGCGCGGCCGGGACGAGACCCGGACCGGCCTGGTCACCCGGAAGAGCCGGTAGGAGGCCTTGTTGCCGTCCTCCGGGGTGTCGAGGACGTCGACCCCCTCCACCCGCAGCCCGGACTCGGTGAGCAACTCCGTCCAGAGCTCGGATGTGAGAACCCACATGTGGACGGTGACCTCACCGCCACCCGCCAGCCGCAGGATCTCGGGCCGGGCGACCACCCGGTCCGACGGCCCGTCACCACGACTGTTCGTGTGCAGGACCGTGAAGCAGAGCCTGCCACCCGGCCGCAGCGCCCCGGCCAGAGCGGGCAGCAGCCGGTGAGGATCGATGTACGGAACGCCGTTGACCGAGTAGACGACGTCGTACGGCCCGGCCGAGCGCAGATGGTCCACCGCGTCGCCCAGGACCAACCGCAGCCCGGGCAGCGAGCCGAAGCGGGCGCGGGCCCGCTCGTACTGCCCGGCCGAGGCGTCGACCGCGTCCACCAGCGCACCGTGGTCCCGGACCAGATGGGCCGCGTGCCGGGCCGGACCGCAGCCGAGGTCCAGGACCCGCCGGCCCGTCAGTTCCCCGAGCACCTCGCTGCCCGGTCCGCCACCCTCGAACCCCCAGTCGATCCGAGCTGCCTCGGGCAGCGCCGTGCCCCGCCGCACATGGTGCGCCCCGTACGCGGCCCAGGCCTCGGCGTTGACCGCCTCCGGTTCGTCCGCCAAGGTTCAGCCGCCCGCCACGGCGTCACGCGGCAGCACCGTGACCCGGTGGAAGTTGCACCCGGCGAGCCGCGGCTCGCCGTCGTCGGCGGGCGGGGTCTGATGGGCCTTGAGGGCGATGCTCACCAGGCTCAGCAGCAGGTCGACGTCCGCCTCGCAGTCGAGGTGGACCGTCACCCAGCCCGATCCGGGCAGCAGATGGATCGCACTCGAGCCGGCGAGGTCGTAGTGGAAGCGCTGGATGGCCCGGCGGGTGAGGTGGAGGTCCACGTCCCGTGCGGAGTGGAAGTGGACGATCTCGTCACGGACGGAACGGAGCGCCCTTCCGGTACCGCAGCTCGCCGGGCCCGCCATCAGGTCGGGCCAGGCCTGCAGGCGCTCCAGGGCGCGCTGGGCCAGAGTCATGCCCCCATCGTCGCCTGCTTACCGGTCCGCAACCAGGGGTTGAGCGATTTGTAACCGGGACGTGAGGTGGATCGCGAGGCACCGACCAGGTGGTCAGGCGGACTTGACGAGTCTGAGGTAGCGCTTCCAGTCCCAGTGCCGGCCCGGGTCGGTGTGGTCGCTGCCCGGCACCTCGTGATGGCCGATGATGTGCGCGCGGTTCCTCGGGATGCCGTACCTCTCGCAGATGGCGGCCGTGAGCCGGGCCGACCGCTCGTACATGACGTCGGTGAAGTATCCGGGCCGGTCCACCCAGCCTTCGTGTTCGATGCCGATGCTGCGGGTGTTGTATTCCCAGTTCCCCGCGTGCCAGGCGATGTCGGACTCGCGCACGCACTGCGCCACGCGTCCGTCGGATGAACGCACCACGTAGTGCGAGGACACCTTGTTCTCCGGGTTCCGGAAGACGTTCAGGGTGCCGGACCAGGTCGTCTGCGCCACGTGGATGACCACGTAGTGCAGTGGGTGGGCGCGGGGTCGGTTCGACGGCGTGTAGGTGCCGCGGCTCGCCGGCTGCCAAGCCGCTCCCGGGTGGTCGACGATCTGGGGCCGGGCGTGCGCCCGGGTGCTGTGGAGCAAGGCCGCCGGGACGGAGGTGAGTGCGGCGGCCGCGAGGATGCCTCGCCTGCTGGGGAGGGGGCTGATCCGTTGCATGGGTGTGCCTTCCGGGCTCGAGGGGAGGGTGTCTCTTGCTCAGCTGCGCGAAGCTGCGGCCGTCGCGGTCGCGGCCCGCCGTGATCAAGTTACGGCGCCTGCCGGTCGGTCGGGAGGATGCGGTGCGAATCGGTGGACGGGCTCTCGGATGTGGACAACTCCCTCACCCGGCCGGGTGATTGGAAGAGGTCGGGTCTGTCGGTCGACGGGGTCGAAGGCGTCCGTCTCAGGCCTGCCCGGCGACGGCCGCGGGATCGTCCAGCACCGCCCGGACCACCGAGTGCGCGGCCCCCAGCAGCGGCCCCCGAGGGCCCAGCCCGGACACGGACACGGGGCAGGCCGGACCTGCCGTACGCCGCGCCAGCTCGTCCCGCAGCGAGGGCAGCAGCCACGGGGCGAGCTCCGACAGTTCCCCGCCCAGGACCACACTCTCCGGGTCGAGCAGGTTGACCGCCCCCGTGAGGGCCACACCGAGCGCCGTACCCGCGTCGCGCAGGGCACGCCGTACGGACTCGTCGCCCTCCGCGGCGCGTCCCGCGAGCAGCCCGACCCGGTCCTCGTCGGGTTCCAGACCGGCCGCGCGCAGCACCGCCTCCTCACCCGCGTACTGCTCCAGACAGCCTCGCCCGCCGCAGGCGCACTCCGGTCCGTCCGGCCGGACGGGCACGTGCCCCAACTCGCCCGCGAATCCGCGGGTTCCGCGCAGCAGCCCGCCGTCCACCACGACCGCGGCACCGATACCGATCTCCGCCGAGACGTGCAGGAAGTCGCGGGGCGTGTCGTCGCCCAGCCAGAGTTCGGCCAGGGCACCGAAGTTGGCCTCGTTGTCCACCGTCAGCGGGAGGTACGCCGGCAGCAGTGCGCCGAGGTCCGTGTCGTGCCAGCCGAGGTTCGGGGCGCGCACGACGGTCCGGGCGTCGCGCGCCACCAGGCCCGGCACGGCCACCGCCAGTCCGGCAGGCCACAGGCCCTCGCCCTCCGCCTCGGCCACGACCTGCCGGATCAGCTCGGTGAGCTCCCCGAGCACGGGCCGGGGAGAGCGGCCGCGGTTGGCCCCCTGCCGTATAGCCCGGGCCCGGGTCGCGCCGCGCAGGTCGACGGCGCACACCGCCAGGTGGTCGACGCCGACCTCCGCGCCGATCCCGGCCGGGCCGCGAGCGCTGACGGCGAGCGCGGAACCGGGCCGGCCCACCCGGCCGGGCCGCTCGGGCCCCAGCTCTTCGAGGAGCCCCGAGCGGATGAGCTCGTCGACGAGCGTCGAGACCGCCGCCCGGGTCAGACCGATCCGCGAGGCGACGGCGGCCCGGGACAGCGGCCCCTCGTCGCGGACGGTGTGCAGAACACGGGCGAGGTTGCGGCGGCGCATGCCCTGCTGGGTGTCGGGCAGGGCGCGTCCCGGCCCGGCCGTACGGGCCTCGTGCAGCGGTGCGGTCATGCCTGACGCCAGTCCTCAGTGGGTGTTCGTGGGCCGCTCCAGCAGCGGAGCCGCGTCGGAGAGTACCCCGGCGATCCTGGCCAGCGTCTCCTCGTCCCGGTCGACGGCGTCGAGCACTGGCCCGGCCGCCGTGTCCCAGCGTCGCGCGACAGCCGCCGGATCCTCCCCGGTCAGCAGCCCGGCCGCCTGGGCCGCGGCGCCGAGCGCGACCAGTTCCTGGGCCTCGGGCACCTGTACGGGACGTCCCGAGAGCCTTCGCACGGTCTGCTGCCACGCGGGGCCCCGGGCCCCGCCGCCGATCAGCAGCAGGGGTTCCGAACGGTCCGCGTCCTCGTCGAGGACCAGGTCGAGCGCGCCGAGCAGGGAGTGCACGGCACCGTCGTAGGCGGCCTGGAGAAGCTGGCCGCCGGTCGTGTCGTGGCGCAGGCCGTGCAGCAGGCCCGAGGCGTTCGGCAGATTCGGGGTGCGTTCGCCGTCCAGGTAGGGCAGCAGGGTCACCGCCGTGCCGGGCTCCACCGCCTCGCGGTCCAGGCCCAGCAGCGCCGCGACGCGGTCGACGGCGAGCGTGCAGTTCAGGGTGCAGGCCAGCGGCAGCCAGTCGCCGCGGGCGTCGGCGAAACCCGCCACCGTGCCGCTCGGATCGGCGGGCCGGTGCCGGGACACGGCGTACACCGTGCCCGAGGTGCCGAGGCTCATCACCGGCACACCCGGCCGCACCCCGAGGCCCAGCGCGGCAGCGGCGTTGTCACCCGTGCCGGGCGCGACCAGGGTGCCCCGGGAGAACGGCAGGTCGTGGCCGTCGCGCACCGTGCCGGCCACCTCGCCGGGCCGGACCACCCGGGGCAGCAGGGCCGGGTCGAGCCCCACGTGCGCCAGGATCTCCTCGTCGTAGGCCTCCGTGCCGGACGCCCACCAGCCCGTCCCGGAGACGTCGCCGCGGTCGGTCGTGCCCAGCCCGGTGAGCCGCTCGGTGAGGTAGTCGTGGGGGAGGCGCACGGCCTTCGTGGCGCGCACCGCCTCCGGCTCGTGCTCGGCCAGCCAGGCCCACTTGGTGACCGTGAACGAGGCGGTGGGCACGCTGCCGGTGCGGTCGGCCCAGGACTTCGCGCCGCCCAGCTCCTCCGTCAGCCGGCGGGCCTGCGGCGCCGAGCGCACGTCGTTCCACAGCAGGGCCGGCCGCACCGGCTCGCCCCGGCCGTCCAGGGTGACGAGTCCGTGCTGCTGCCCGCCGACCGACACCGCCGCGGCCTCGTGCGCCGCCTCACCGCACTGGTGCAGGGCCTCGCACAGCGCGTCCCACCACTGACGCGGGTCGGTCTCCCGCCCGGCCCCCGAGGAGACGGTGTGCGGCGCCTGGCCGCTCGCGATCACCCGGCCGGTGGACGCGTCGACGACCAGCGCCTTGGTGGACTGGGTGGACGAATCCACACCGACGACGAGCGGACCCTCGGCTGCTGACATCGGGCTTCTCCCTACTGCGCGCGGCACGTGTCTCCGTTCGGAGACACCTTGTCTCTTCCCAGAGAGGTGCCTGCATACTAATTTGTAAATCGGCATGACGAAATAGCCTCAGCGAGCAAGGAGCCGCGGCATGAGCTACCAGCCCACCCCCGAGGACAGGTTCACCTTCGGCCTGTGGACCGTCGGCTGGCAGGGCCGGGATCCCTTCGGCGACGCCACGCGGCGTGCCCTGGACCCCGTCGAGACGGTGCGGCGCCTGGCCGAGCTGGGCGCCCACGGCGTGACCTTCCACGACGACGACCTGATCCCGTTCGGCTCGGGCGACACCGAGCGCGAGGCGCACATCAAGCGCTTCCGCCAGGCCCTGGACGCCACGGGCATGAAGGTCCCGATGGCCACCACCAACCTCTTCACGCACCCCGTCTTCAAGGACGGCGCGTTCACCGCCAACGACCGCGACGTGCGCCGCTACGCCCTGCGCAAGACCATTCGCAACATCGACCTCGCCGCCGAGCTCGGCGCCCAGGTGTACGTGGCCTGGGGCGGCCGTGAGGGCGCCGAGTCGGGCGCCGCCAAGGACGTCCGCGCGGCCCTGGACCGGATGAAGGAGGCCTTCGACCTGCTCGGCGAGTACGTCACCTCCCAGGGCTACGACCTGCGCTTCGCGATCGAGCCCAAGCCGAACGAGCCGCGCGGCGACATCCTGCTGCCGACCGTGGGCCACGCCCTGGCGTTCATCGAGCGCCTGGAGCGGCCGGAGCTGTACGGCGTCAACCCCGAGGTCGGGCACGAGCAGATGGCGGGGCTGAACTTCCCGCACGGCATCGCGCAGGCGCTGTGGGCGGGCAAGCTGTTCCACATCGACCTCAACGGCCAGTCCGGTATCAAGTACGACCAGGACCTGCGCTTCGGCGCCGGCGACCTGCGCGCCGCGTTCTGGCTGGTCGACCTGCTGGAGTCGGCCGGATACACCGGTCCGCGGCACTTCGACTTCAAGCCCCCGCGGACCGAGGACCTCGACGGCGTGTGGGCCTCGGCGGCCGGCTGCATGCGCAACTACCTCATCCTCAAGGAGCGCGCGGCCGCCTTCCGCGCCGACCCGGAGGTCCAGGAGGCCCTGCGCGCGGCCCGGCTGGACGAGCTGGCCCAGCCCACCGCCGCTGACGGCCTCCAGGCGCTGCTCGCCGACGGCTCGGCGTTCGAGTCGTTCGACGTGGAGGCGGCTGCCGCGCGCGGCATGGCCTTCGAGCACCTGGACCAGCTGGCAATGGACCATCTGCTGGGGGCGCGTGGCTGAGTCCACGCGCGGGTGCGGCCCGTCGGCCGGTCACCTCCGGCCGGCCGGCGGGCCCGGCATGCTCCGGAACCGTGCGGTCCACGCCATGAGTCCGTATCAGCTTCCGTGCGCCCCTCCCGGCCCGAGGGGAGCGCGGCGACTCTGGTCGGTATGGCCATGCCGCCCGTACCGCCGCATCCGCCCGGCCCGCCCCGGCGCCGGAACCCGCTGTTCATCCTGCTCGTCGTGTTCGTGGCCGTCGCCGCCGTGTCCCTGGTGGTGCTGATGGCCGCGGACAGGGGGGACTCGTCGGACAAGGAGCCGTCCGGCGGGAGCACGAGCGACACTCCCGCCCCGTCCTTCGGCATACCCACCCAGCTGCCCTCCAGGCTGCCGAGCGAGCTGCCGACCCGGCTGCCTTCGGGCTTCCCGACCAAGCTGCCGAGCGATCTGCCCAGCGACCTTCCGAGCGATCTCGAATCGCTCCTTCCGTCGCTGGACGCCGACGAACTGCTGCCCTGACGCCCGCGCCCCGAAGGTCCTCACAGGGAGTTCCCTTCTTCGGGGGAGGGTTCCGCCGACGCCGGAGCCGTCACGGAGGCCAGGGCCGTCGCCGGATCCTGGGCGGCGCCTCCGGCGGGCTGCCAGCGGCCGCGCTCCTTGCGGTAGGGCCACCAGCGGCCGTCCCGTCCGAGGCGCAGCTGCACCGGTGCGCCGGCGACCGTCCAGCGGTTGGCCCGGGCACGCAACTCCGGCCGTTCGCCGACGTCCCAGGCCGAGTCCAGGGCGGCACGCGCGCGTGCGAGCGTTTCGTCCTGCGGCTGCCACTCCTCGTCCAGGACGGACAGCGCCTCCGTACCGCCGTGACGCCAGGCACGCACGGCCGTCGCCAGCCCCTCCCGGCCACGTCCCGACCCGGCGGCGAGCCGGTCGGTCATCTCCGGGCCGGGAGCACCCGCGGCCAGCCGTACCGCGTCCTGAGCCGACGTCAACTCCACGTGGGGCCCCTCCTGGAGGGCTCCCCGGAGCAGGCCGTGCGCCTGTACGGCGGTCCGCGCGGCCAGGAACTCCAGCGCGGCCGGGTCGATGCCGGAGGCCGGTGGCGTCTCGGTGTCGAGGGACGGCGGTACGCCCGGCTCGCCGGGGAGCTCGGGCAGGGGCGGCAGCGGGGGCAGGATGTCATCGGCCGCGTAGGCCTCGGCGGCGTCCACACCCTCCGCAGCCGCGGCCTCCACCACGGACGTACCGCTACGCCTCTGGAGATCGTCCAGCACCGAAGTCTCGGCGCGCCCCCGCATCAGCAGCAGTACGAACGGGTCCTGGTCGAGCAGCCGGGCCACCTGGTAGCAGAGCGCCGCCGTGTGCCCGCAGTGGTCCCACGCCTCGCAGTCGCACTCCGGCTCCAGGTCGCCCAGGCCCGGCAGCAGTTCCACGCCCGCGTCCGCGGCGTCCTCGACCAGGTGCGGCGGCATCTCCCGGTCCAGCAGCGCCGCCACATGACCGGCCCGCTCCACCGTCATGTCCAGGAAGCGGTCCCACTGCTCGGGCGAGAGCTCCTCCAGCAGGACGTCGGCCCGGTGCGCCGTACGGTCGCGGTCCAGGACGACGGCCGTGAGCCGCCCGGGGCGCACCGACACCGCTCCGACCGCACCCGCACGGGCGAGCCGACGGCCCGTCTTGAGCTGCGCCGTGTCCAGCGCCGTGCCCTCCAGGGCCGTCAGCCAGGCCTGGCCCCACCAGGTCTGCGCGAAGCCCTTCCCGTGCGCGGGCGGCAGTGCCGCGAAGGTGCGTTCCATGTCGCCGTCATCGTGCCGAGTCATCGCAGGTCCCCTCGCAGTGCGACCAGATCCGCCAGTTCCGCGTCCGTCAGTTCCGTCAGGGCCGCCTCACCGGCGCCCAGGACCGCGTCCGCGAGCTTGCGCTTGCGCAGCAGCAGTTCGGCGATGCGGTCCTCGATCGTTCCCTCCGCGACGATCCGGTGCACCTGCACGGGCCGCAGCTGGCCGATGCGGTACGCGCGGTCCGTGGCCTGGGCCTCGACGGCCGGATTCCACCAGCGGTCGTAGTGCACGACGTGCTCGGCCCGGGTCAGGTTCAGCCCGGTGCCCGCCGCTTTCAACGACAGCAGGAACACCGGCACCTCGCCGTCCTGGAAACGCCGCACCATGGCCTCGCGCTCGGCGACGGGCGTCCCTCCGTGCAGGAACTGCCAGGGCGTGCCGCGGGCTGTCAGGTGCTGTTCGAGGAGGCGGGCCATCTGCACGTACTGCGTGAACACCAGCACGCCCGCCTCCTCGGCGAGGATCGTGTCCAGCAACTCGTCCAGCAGCTCCAGCTTCCCGGACCGTCCGGAGATCACCGGCCGCTCCTCCTTGAGGTACTGCGCCGGGTGGTTGCAGATCTGCTTGAGGCCGGTCAGCAGCTTCACGATCAGACCCCGCCGGGCCATGCTGCCGGCGCCGGAGATCTCCGCGAGCGCTTCGCGCACCACGGCCTCGTACAGCGCGGCCTGCTCCCGGGTGAGCGACACCGCGTGATCGGTCTCCGTCTTCGGCGGCAGCTCGGGCGCGATGCCGGGGTCCGACTTGCGGCGACGCAGCAGGAAGGGCCGTACGAGCCGGGCCAGCCGGTCGGCCGCCGCCGGGTCCTGACCGCCCTCAACGGCCTCCGCGTACCGCCGGCGGAAGGTGCCGAGGCGGCCCAGCAGCCCCGGAGTCGTCCAGTCGAGGATCGCCCACAGCTCCGACAGGTTGTTCTCCACCGGGGTGCCGGTGAGCGCCACGCGCGCGCGTGCACCGATGGAACGCAACTCCCGCGCGGTCGAGGAGTACGGGTTCTTCACGTGCTGGGCCTCGTCCGCCACGAGCATGCCCCACGGCACGCCGGCGAGCCGCGTCGCGTCCAGGCGCATCGTGCCGTACGTGGTGAGCACGAACTCCCCGTCGGCCAGCCCCTCCAGGCCCCGCCGTGCGCCGTGGAAGCGCCTCACCGGCGTACCGGGCGCGAACCGGTCGATCTCCCGCTGCCAGTTGCCCATCAGGGACGTAGGGCAGACCACCAGGGTCGGGCCGGCGGACCCGGCGTCGGACTGACGGTGCAGGTGGAGGGCGATCAGTGTGATCGTCTTGCCCAGCCCCATGTCGTCGGCGAGGCAGCACCCCAGGCCGAGGGACGTCATGCCGGCGAGCCAGTTCAGGCCCCGCCGCTGGTAGTCCCGGAGGGTGGCGGCAAGGGCGGCGGGCTGCTCCACGGGCTGCTGCGCCTCGGGGTCCGCGAGCCGCTCCCGCAGAGTCGCCAGCCATCCGGTCGGCCGCACCTCGACCCGGCGACCCTCGATCTCCGCCCAGCCCGTCAGGGCCGCGCCGAGGGCGTCCACCGGCGTCACCTTGCAGTCCTGCCCGGAGCGGGCCAGGCGCGCCTCCTGGGGGTCGATCAGGACCCACTGGTCGCGCAGCCGCACCAGCGGGCGCTTCGCCTCGGCGAGACGGTCCAGCTCCGCGCGGTCCAGCCGCCTGTCACCCACGGCGAACGACCAGGTGAAGGCGAGCAGCGCGTCGGCGGACAGGAACGACGGCAGGGCGGCGAATTCCCTGTCGGACTCCGGATCGCCGTCGGAAGGCCCCACCTCCGCGTGCGTGCTGAGCTCACGGGACAGCCCCTTCGGCCAGTGCACGTCGACCCCGGCTGCTCCCAGCGCGCGGGCACCCGCGCCGAGAAGGTCGGTGACCTCCTCGTCGGCCAGTTCGGCCGCGTCCGGCACGGCTGCCGACAGCAGGGGCGTCAGCGGGGCCCAGGCCCGGGCCGCCCGGCGCAGCGCCAGCAGTGCGTCCATCCGCGCGCGCGGACCGAAGGACTCACCCGCGGTGCCGGCCCAGACGTCCGCGGCGTCCGCGACGAGCGCCGGATCGCTGACGCTGTGCACCTGCGGAACGGCCCGGAACCTCACGTCCGCGCCATCGTCCGCCGCGTCGGTCGGACTGTCCGTCGCGTCGGTCAGACCGTCCGCCTCGATCCGCAGCGACAACCGCACGCCCGCGTCGTGGCCCGCCGCGACATCGGCGGCCCAGGCGCGTTGCTCCGGCAGCCGCACCGGTTCCGGGGCGGCGTAGGCGGGGCCGCCCGTCACCAGCGGCGCAGCGGGGGAGCGGGGCAGGGTGTCGGCGACCGCGTCGAGGAAGGCGCGCAGAAGCTGCTCCGGGTCGGGCAGCACCAGCGGCCCGGCGCCTTCGAGGGGCGTGGCGTGCGCCTCGGGCGGCATCGCTGCGGCGAGGCGGCGTACGGCCTCGATGTCCTGGGCGCACAGCGGGCCCGTGCGCCAGGCGTCGTGGTCGCCGGGGGACAGTCCGGGCAGCAGCAGTCCGCGCGCCACGAGGTGCAGGGCGTGCAGGGCGGCCGCGCCCCAGAAGACCGTGGACCGGTGTCCGTGCCCGTCGGCACGCGCACGCGTGAGGACCGGCAGGGCCGTGCGCACCGGAAGCAGAGCGGCGGGAACCCGGGCCGTCTCGATCCCGCCGTCACGGGGCAGCGCGACGGTCAGGTCGGTGGCGGACGCAGCGGCCACGACCGGAGGGGCGACGCCGTCGGGCCGCCAGAAGGCGACACTGCCCGTGCGCGCGGGGTCGCCGGGCAGGAACACGGAGCGGCACAGGGCCAGTTCGGAGAGGTCGAAGGAGGGCGCCGGGAGAGACGGATGCTCGGCTATGGCTGATTCCTCAAATTTGACTAGTGGGGGCGGAGCCGCCGAGAGTACAGCACTTCCGGTGCACACGGGTATGGCTGAGCTGTGAGCTGGGTCACCATGGAGGTCTCGGGGGTGCGTCGGGGTCGCACCTCAGGGATGTCTCAGGGTCGCGGTCCGGAACTGCCGTGGAGGCGGGTCCGTTTTCGAGACAGAGAGCGGCAGTGGCCGCGAAGGAGGCGACAGTCATGTCGAAGAACGCCAAGATCGCCGCGGGCGGTGTGGCGGTCGGGCTCATCCTGCTGATCTGGCTGCCCTGGTGGGCATCGCTCCTGATCATCCTGGGGGTCCCGGCCGCCGCGTACCTCACGCTGGATCCATCCCAGCGGCGCAGGCTGCGCCGCACCACACGCAAGGAGCTCGGCCGCTGAGGCGCTGATGCGGTGGGGCCTCTCGCGTTCGGTGGCGGGACCTCGCGTGCCCGGCGGCGGGCCCCAAGCATCCGACGGCGGGGCTTCACGCGTACGGCGGCGGCCGGATTGGGCCGGACCGAGCCGGACCGAGCCGACTCGGCGTGGCTGAACCGAGTCGAGGCGGGCGTGTCGCGAGTCGGTCCAGCCGTACCGGATCGGCCCGGTCGAACGGGCTCGGCCCAGCCGTGGCGGCCAGGCCCGGCCGAAGCGGCTCAGCCCGGCCCGACCGGCTTCGCCCGGCCCGACCGGCTCAGTTCGGCCGTACGGCGATTTTGTCCAGCGCGTCGAGGAGACCCGGCAGCTCCGGCCCCCGGCCCACCGGCAGGACCTCGCCGGGTTCCTCGTCGAGCAGCACGAAGGCGATGTCGTCGGTCCTGGCGACGAGTGACCAGCCCGGACCGTCGGCCCGCAGGGTCCGGGCGTCACCCGACGCGAAGGACGACCGGACCCGGCCCAGCGGCGGTGGCGAGTCGATGTACGTGCGGGCCTCCGCGAGGACGCGCCGGATGCCGCTGCGGCCCCCCTTCTGCCCGTTCTCCCCGCTCCCGTCCGGCTCCCTGTCCTGCTCGCCGTCCGGCCCGCCCCCGTCACCCGGCGCCCCGGAGGACGCAGGCGTCGCAAAGTCCGAGTCGTCGACCTGCTCCCGCCACACCGCCCACTGCAGTGCGATCTCGTCCGCGCCCAGGCGCCGCTGGGCCGGCCCCCAGACGCTGGTGTCCGGCGGAGTCAGCGGGGGCCGGTCGTCCGCCTCCGGACCCGGATCGTGCGGCGCGGGCACCCCGGGGGCCGCGACGGCGACCGCGAGGGGCCAGCCGGGCAGGGCCGCGACGACCGTGCGCTCGTCGGGCGACAGCTCGTACTCCATGCCGCAGTCCCAGGACGCGATCGCGACGGCCACCAGGGAGACGTCGTCGATGGCCACCGTCCACCGGGCGCCCTCGCCGTCCTGCCCGAGCACCAGCCCGTACCCGTCGGCGAGCGGCGCGAGGCCGAGCGCCGCGCATGCCTCGGGGTAGTCGTCGCCCAGCACGCTCGGGAACTTCGCCGGCGTCAGCAGCACCGCCGTGAGCACATAGAGCGCATCGTCCGCGGCGGCGACGGCTTCCTCATCCGTCCCGGCCATCTCAGCCTCCCCATATCGTCCACCGGCGCGCACCCTAGTGCGCCAGGAAGCCCCTTGTCACGGCCTCGCATGCGCACGCCGAGCTGCAGCTTTCCGGCGGACGGGGTGAATCGGCCGTCCGGCCCGCGCGCATCATGCCGCCGGCAGCCCCAGCAACTCGCGCGCCACGGTCTCCGGCGACTCGCCACGCTCCCGGGCCAGCGCGATCACGGCCCGGCAGGCCAGCTCGTTCACGCCGAACGACAGCGCCTCCGGCGACACCCAGCCGGCCGCCTCGTCGGCCCGCTCCTGGTCGTCGGCCGCGCCGGCCGTCACATACGTCGCCGCGGCCTCGAAGAGGTTGTGCGGACGCTTGTCCCCGCCCGCCTTCGGCTCCGTGCGCATGGCATCGGCGACCCGTCCCCGGGCCTTGCGGAACCTGCCCCACATGCTGACCACCTTCCCCCTGTGTTCCTGCCGTGCCCGATCAACCATCTCCCGCTCACCAACGTAAGGTTGGAGAACCTGTGGCAGAAGGGGGACGGCGCGGTGAAGCGCTATGCGCGGCTCGAACAGATCCGGCGGATGGACCCGTACGGGGAGGCTGCAGAGATCTACCGGCTCAGCGTGGCGTACGAGTTCCCCTGGGACTTCACCCGCGCCCTGGAGCTGGCCCTGTACCGCACCTACGCCGTCCCCCGCATCGGCCGGCTGCTCGCGCGCACCGCGGAGCTCACCGACCGGCCGCAGAAGCGCTACGACGACACCTCGCTGCTCCTGGACGCCGTCGTCGAGCACGGCTTCGGCAGCGACCAGGGCCGGACCGCGATCCGCCGCATCAACCAGATGCACCGCAGCTACGACATCAGCGACGACGACATGCGCTATGTGCTCTGCACGTTCGTCGTGATGCCGAAACGGTGGATCGACGCCTACGGCTGGCGCAGGATGTCACGCCACGAGACCGTCGCCAGTGTCGTCCACTACCGCACCCTGGGCCGGCACATGGGCATCAAGGACATCCCCGAGACCTACGAGGAGTTCGAGACCTGCCTCGACTCCTACGAGGCCGCCCACTTCGGCTGGGACGCGGACGCCCGGCGCGTCTCGGACGCCACACTCGACCTGATGGCCTCCTGGTATCCCGGCCCGCTCGCGCCCCTGCTGCGCACCACGACCCTCGCGCTGCTCGACGACTCGCTGCTGCGCGCCTTCCGTTACACCCCGCCGAGTGCCGCCACGCGCGCGTGGGTGCGTCGAGCCGTCCGGCTGCGGGGCCGCGCCGTCCGTCTGCTGCCGCCCCGGCGAGCCCCGCACTTCGCCCGCCAGAACCGGGAGATCAAGGGCTACCCGTACGGCTACCGGATCGCCGATCTGGGCACCCGCCCGGTGCCGGGCCTGCGGGGCTGCCCCGTGCGGCAGGGGGCGCCGGACACCGAGGCCGGGTGAATCGTCGGCTCAGTCCTTGCGCACGGCGAGCGCGAGGAACCGGGTGTCCTCGTCGACGTACGACCTCAGGCGCCACCCGGAACCGGTCAGCAGCGGGCGGAGGTTGGGCTCGGCGCGCAGATCGTCCGGGGTGAGCGGGCGACCGTGGCGAGCCGCGAGGGCCGCCCTGCCGATCGGGTGGAAGAGCGCCAGCACCCCGCCGGGGCGCACCACGCGCGCCAGCTCCCGCAGGTTCTCGGCCGGGTTCCCGAGGTGTGAGATGAGTCCCGCCCCGAACACGGCGTCCAGTGACCGCGAGCGCAGGGGCAGCGCGGCGACGTCCGCGAGGAGCAGCTGCCCGTCATGGTCCCGTCCGGCCCGTACGGCCTCCCGCAGCATGGCCGGGGTCAGATCGGCTCCGAGAACCACGCCCGAGGCCCCTACGGCGGCGCGCAGCGGCGGCAGGGCGCGTCCGGTGCCGCACCCCGCGTCGAGCACCCGGTCGCCCGTCCGCAGTCCGAGCTCGGCGACCGCGGCAGCATAGGCGGGACCGTCGTCCGGGAACCGGCTGTCCCAGTCGGCGGCGCGGGCGGTGAAGAACTCCTGAACACGCGTCTGCTCGTCGCTCATGTACCGCATGATTCCTCACCGGTACGGATGACGCCTCACCGCGACGGGTGACGCGGCACAGGCGCGGATGACGCCGCACAGACACGGATGACGTCCCGGCGCACACGTTCGAGCGTGACCCGATCGCTCTGGTGCATCTTGGGCCATATTGCAACACCTTTCGAACTGCGCCCCCTTCCCGCGCCCCAGCCGGGTCTAGCGTCCCGGGGCCATGGGACACCTGGACCACACAGCCCTGGGGTGGCTGACCCCCGCACTGTCGTACGTGATGGCCTGCATAGGCGCCGCACTCGGACTGCGCTGCACCGTCCGCGCGCTCGCCACCACCGGGCGCTCGCGCCGCAACTGGCTCGTCACCGCAGCCTCGGCGATCGGCACCGGCATCTGGACCATGCACTTCGTGGCCATGCTCGGCTTCGGCGTCACGGGCACCGACATCCGCTACGACGTGCCGCTCACCCTCCTGAGCCTGCTCGTCGCCATGGTCGTCGTCTGCGCCGGCGTCTTCGCCGTCGGCTACGGCAAGGACCGCGGCCGGGCCCTGCTCGTCGGCGGGCTCAGCACCGGCCTCGGCGTCGCGAGCATGCACTACCTGGGGATGGCGGCCGTCCGGCTGCACGGCGACGTGACCTACGACCCGCTGCTCGTCGGACTCTCCGTCCTGATCGCCGTCGTCGCCGCGACGGCGGCCCTGTGGGCGGCCCTCAACATCAAGTCGCCCGTGGCGGTCACCATCGCTTCCCTGATCATGGGCGCGGCCGTCAGCAGCATGCACTACACCGGCATGTTCGCGGTGGGCGTGCGCGTCGCGCCCTCCGGTGAGGCCCTGCCCGGGGCGACGGCGATGCAGTTCATCTTCCCCCTCGCCGTCGGCCTCGGCTCCTATCTCTTCCTGACCTCGGCCTTCGTCGCCCTCTCGCCGACGGCGGGGGAGCGTGCGGCGTCCGCCTCGGCCCAGCGGCCGGTCCAGAGCGTCGGCCCCTAGCCGGGCAGACGCCGGCCGTGTCTCCGAGGGCCGATGAGCCACGAGGGCCGCTCCGGCCAGGGCCTCGGCCCGTACGCCCCAGACCCCGGGTCTCCCTGGCCATGGCGTCGGCCCGTACGCCCCGAACCACTCCCGAGCGAGGAGTCCATGCGAACACCCCGTAGGACCCCCACAGCCGGCGCCGACGCGCCAGCCTCTCCCGTGCGCGGTCGCCGCGCGCACGCCGGGCCACCGGCCGACGAAGGCCCCGACACGCCCTCGGACGCCGCCCCGGAGGGGACACCCACGCGCGCGGAGCGCTGGCACATACGCCCCCGCACCGTGCGCGCCAAGATCATCTGCCTGCTGATGGTGCCGGTCGTCTCCCTCCTGGCCCTGTGGGCCTACGCCACGGTCACCACCGCCCAGGACGTCTCCAGGCTCCGCCAGGTGCAGCGCGTCGACGCCACGGTCCGCGCCCCCGTCTCCGCCGCCGTCGCCGCCCTCCAGGCCGAACGCGCGGCCGCCGTACGCCACGCCACCGATCCGTCCGCCGTCGGCACCGGCGAACTGGAGGAGCTCGCCCGGCGCACCGACCGGGCCGTCGCGAAACTGCGCCTCGGCAACGGCGCCACGGTCGCCGACAGCGGGGAACTGCCCGCCGGAGTCGCCCAGCGGCTGAAGACGTTCGTCTCCGGCGCCGAACAACTGCGGCCCCTGCGCACCGCCGTGCAGAACGGGCACGTGGGCTGGGCCGAGACGTACAACCGCTACACCGGGACCATCTCGGCCGCCTTCGAGGTGGGAGGGGCACTCACCGGCATCCGGGACGCCGACCTCGGCTCCGACGCGCGCGTGCTGCTCGAATTCGCCCGCGCGGGCGAGGCGTTGGCCCAGGAGGACGCGGTGCTGGCGAGCGCCCGCCTGGACGGCGCCCTGACCGGGGAGCGGCTCCGGCTCTTCACCGGCGCCGTCCATTTGCGCCGCACGCTCACCGAGTCGGCCGTCGCGGACCTGAGCGGCACCGAACGCCTCGCCTGGGACGCCCTCGCCGCCGACGGCGCCTACACCGGACTCGGCGAGGTCGAGGACGGGGTGCTGGCCCGCGGGCCGGGCGCGAAGGCCGTCGAAGCGGCAGCGGAGAGCACCTGGAACACGCCGTACGAGCGCGTGCAGAACGGCATGCGCACCATCGAGGACGACGCGGCACGCGGAGTCGCCGAGCGGGCCGACCCGTTCACCCGGGGAATGCTCACCCCGGCAGGCGCCGCCGTCCTTCTGGGCCTCGCCGCCGTCGCCGCCTCGCTCGTCATCTCCGTCCGCATCGGACGGGGTCTCGTGGTGGAACTGGTCAGTCTGCGCAACAGCGCCCTGGAGATCGCCCGCCGCAAACTCCCCGACGCCATGCGGAAACTACGGGCGGGCGAGGAGATCGACATCCGCGCCGAGGCCCCACCGGGAGTGCCCGCCGAGGACGAGACCGGGCAGGTCGCCGAAGCCCTCACCACCGTGCACCGCGCCGCGCTGCGGGCCGCCGTGGAACGCGCCGAACTCGCCAGCGGCATCTCCGGCGTCTTCGTCAACCTCGCCCGCCGCAGCCAGATCCTCGTTCACCGCCAACTGGCCCTCCTCGACAGCATGGAACGCCGCTCCGACGACCCGAACGAGCTGAGCGACCTCTTCCGCCTCGACCACCTCACGACCCGCATGCGGCGCCACGCCGAGAGCCTGATCATCCTCTCCGGGGCCGCACCCGGCCGCGCCTGGCGCATGCCGGTCTCCCTGACGAACGTGGTTCGCGCTGCCGTCTCCGAAGTGGAGGACTACGCGCGCGTGGAGGTACGGCAACTGCCCGAGGCGGCCGTTGTCGGCGGGGCAGTCGCCGACCTCACGCACCTACTGGCCGAGATCATCGAGAACGCCGCCCAGTTCTCCCCGCCCCACACGCGCGTGCGCGTCACCGGCGAACCCGTCGGCAACGGCTACGCCGTCGAGGTCGAGGACCGCGGCCTCGGCATGGGCAAGGAGACCCTCGCCGAGGCCAACCGCCGCATCGCACAGTCCGAGGCGCTCGACCTGTTCGACAGCGACCGGCTCGGCCTCTTCGTGGTCAGCAGGCTCGCAGCCCGGCACGATGTCAAGGTCCACCTCCGCACGTCCCCGTACGGCGGTACCACCGCGGTCGTCCTGCTGCCCACCGCCCTGCTCCACACCGGGGCGGCCGAACGATCCCCGGAAGCGGCGGAACCCGCGCGGCAGCCGGAGGAACGCGCCTACGCGCGCGTGCCCGACGACACCTTCCTCCAGGACGCCGTCCCGGCCCAGGCCGACCGGCGCGCCCTCGTGGCGCCCGTGCCGACCGCCGCGGAGACCGAGACGTCACGGCCCGTGCAGATCTCACGGCACGTGGAGACCTCGCATCACACGAAGACGTCGCATCCCGCGGAGACCTCGCGGCACGCGGACAGCCCGCGTCACATGGAGACCCCGAGCCAGACCCCACCCCCAGGAGTCGCCACCTTGCGACTGCACCGTCCACCGCAGCAGCCCGAAGACTCCGAAGACCTTCCGCGCCGCGTGCGGCAGGCGAGCCTCGCTCCCCAACTGCGTGAAATGCGTCCCGAGGAGCAGCCGTCGGCGCCCGCCCCCCGGGACGACGAGCGCACCCCCGAACTCGTCCGGGACCGTATGGCCGCCTACCGCGACGGCTGGGCGCGCGGCGGCGGCAGGCGCCCCGGCCGCGGCACCCCTCCCGGCCCCGCGACCGGCAACGTCAGTAGCGAAGGAGACCCCGCATGATCCAGGACCCGAGCACCCAGTCGGCCCGGCGCTCCGGCGAACTCGATTGGTTGCTGGACGATCTGGTGCTCCGCGTGAGCGACATCCGGCATGCCGTGGTGCTGTCCAACGACGGCCTCGCCGTCGGCGCGTCGACCGGACTGCGCCGTGAGGACGCCGAGCACCTAGCCGCGGTCGCCTCGGGCTTCAACAGCCTCGCCAAGGGCGCGGGCCGGCACTTCGGTGCCGGCGGGGTCCGCCAGACCATGGTGGAGATGGACGAGGCCTTCCTGTTCGTGGCCGCCGCGGGCGACGGCTCCTGCCTCGCCCTGCTCACCGCCGTCACCGCCGACATCGGCCTCGTGGCCTACGAGATGGCCCGCCTGGTCAAACGTGTCGGCGAGCACCTCGGCACGGCGCCCCGGGTGGCCGCGCAGCCACCCGCAGCCGGATGAACCGGGAGAACGGTCCGCGCAGATGACCGAGGACATGACGGACGCCCAGCACGAGCAGGGCAGCCAGTGGTACGACAACGAGGCCGGCCCGCTCGTCCGCCCCTACGCCATGACGGGCGGACGCACTCGGCCCGGTCCCACCGGCGTGCGGTTCGACCTGATCGCCCTGGTCACGCTTGACCCGGGCGCGCCCGGCGTGGACGACGCCCCACTCGGCCCGGAACACCGCAACCTCCTCGACCTGTGCCGGCCGGAGACCCAGTCGGTCGCCGAACTCGCCGCCGGTGCGGACCTGCCCGTAGGCGTGGTCAGGGTCCTCCTCGGCGACCTCCTGGAACTCGGCTGCGTCACCGTCAGCCGCCCCGTACCACCCGCGCAACTGCCCGACGAACGCATCCTGCGCGAGGTGATCGAGGGCCTGAGAGCGCTGTAGCCCGCCACGCACGCACCGGCTGCACATCCGTCTGCCCACCCAGCCCCGCACCGCCTACGACACTCGCACCGCCCACGAACCCACACCACCCACGACATCCACAGCACCTACGACACCCACTCCACCCACGACATCCCCACCACCCGCGCCTGCCCGACACCCGGCACTCCCGAGAGAAGTGATCAATGGTCTCCGAGCACTCCGACGCCCCGGGCGGCGATTCCGCCGCACTGGCGCTGAAGATTCTGGTCGCCGGCGGATTCGGCGTGGGCAAGACCACGCTGGTGGGCGCCGTCAGCGAGATCCGGCCACTGCGCACCGAGGAACTCCTCAGTGAAGCGGGCCAGTCGGTGGACGACACCGACGGCGTGGACCACAAGACCACCACGACCGTCGCCATGGACTTCGGACGCATCACCATCCGCTCCGGCCTCTCCCTGTACCTGTTCGGCACGCCGGGCCAGGACCGGTTCTGGTTCCTGTGGGACGAGTTGTCGCAGGGAGCGCTCGGCGCGGTCGTCCTCGCGGACACCCGTCGACTGGAGGACTGCTTCCCCGCGGTCGACTACTTCGAGCACCGGCGCATCCCGTTCGTCGTGGCCGTCAACTGCTTCGCGGGCGCCCGGCGGCATGGCGCCCCGGACGTCTCGCGCGCCCTCGACCTCGACAGGGGAACGCCCGTGGTGCTGTGCGACGCCCGCGACCGCGACTCGGGAAAGGAGGTGCTGATCCGGCTCGTCGAGTACGCCGGGCGGATGCACACCGCCCGGCTGCTCGACTCGGTCGGCTGACCGGAGACGGGGGCTTCCCCGAAGTCGGACAGGGTCTTCCCCGCGGTCCCCGGAGTCCGACGGGGTCTTTCCGCGGTCAGTCCGCGATGTCCCGCTCCGCAAGCACCCTGTCGACCGTGACACGGACGAGGAGTTCCCCGGGGACTCCGTTGCGCGCGCCGAACTCCTCGGCGCGCTCCTCGCCCATGTAGCGGGCGCCGATCCGGGTGGCCCAGTGCCGCACCTCGTCCAGGTCCTCCGAGACACGGGCGCGGCCCTGCAGCACCACGAAGGAGTACGGCGGCCGGTCGTCGTCCACGCACAGGGCGATCCGGCCGTCCCGGACGATGTTGCGCCCCTTCACGGTCTCCTTGCCGGTGTTGAACACCACCTCGTCCCCGTCCAGCAAGAACCAGATCGGAGCCACGTGCGGGCTGCCGTCGGCCCGCACCGTGGACAGCTTTGCGGTGCGGGTGCCGTCGGAGACGAACTCCCGCCATTGCGCGTCGGTCATCTTCTCTGCCATGGCTCCCATCCTCCTTGCCCCGGCCGCGGTCGTGGGGAAGGCTGAGGTGGAGATCCTCCGGCCAGGAGGGTAATCGCACGGGGAGAAAACGGGGAGAACGGAAGATGGTGCAGAACCAGGGACTCGACTGGCTGCTGGACGACCTGACCGAGCGCGTTCACGAGGTGCGGCACGCACTGGTGCTGTCCAACGACGGCCTGGTGACCGGCGCGAGCACCGGACTGCGTCGCGAGGACGCGGAGCACCTCGCGGCCGTGTCGTCCGGGCTGCACAGCCTCGCCAAGGGCTCCGGACGGCATTTCGGCGCGGGCAGCGTACGCCAGACGATGATCGAGTTCGACGACGCGGTGCTCTTCGTCACCGCGGCCGGAACGGGCAGTTGTCTGTGCGTCCTCAGCGGCGCGGAGGCCGACATAGGCCAGATCGCCTATGAGATGACACTGCTGGTCAACCGGGTCGGGGAGCACCTCGACGTGGGTGCGCGCCAGCCCGAACCAAAACCGCTCACAGACCTCTGACCTGCACGTTCGTCACCTCCGCGAAGTTATCCACAGGCTCGCCACGAGATTGGCCGCAGCGGCTACGGTTTTTGCACGGCGACCGCACACGGCGTGAGCCGCCGACTCCACGGGGGAGACCGACCATGTCACGCACCGGCACGACGTCCGACCGCCTTACCTGCGCCCCGAGCCGGGCCGCCCGCGAACTGGGCCTCAAGCGGGGCGAGTTCGACCTCGCGGTGGACCTGGGGCTCATCCGAGCCATGCCTGACGAAGGGGGCGGGGGCCCGCGCGTGGCCCTGGCCGAGCTCGACCGCCTGCGCTCCGGGGACGGCTTCCCCGACGCCCTGCGCGGACGCGTCGCGACCGTCGGAACCACGGCGGGCGCCGAGCTCATGGACGTGGCGCCCACCAGGTTCACCAGCCTCGCGCGCTACGGCCTGCTGATCCCGGTCAAGTTCTACCTCAACCGCTACCGGACGGTCGTCTGGCTGTATCTGGCCGAGGAGCTACGGCAGTTCGCGGCCGAGGGGAGCCACGCCCGGCTGCTGACCGCCCGCTGCACGCCCACGGAGATCCGGGAGGGACTGAAGGCCGGAATGGACCGACGGCCCCGCAACTGGCGGGGGCGGCACGTCGGATTTCTGACACGCCAGGCGGGGGACGACCCGTGGGCGCGAGCGGCGGCGGTCGCCTGCCTCTTGGACCCGGCCGATGTGGCGGACGTCGTGCGGGATCCCCGCGAGCGCACCCGCCTGGCCCGCTGCCACCCTCGGCTTCCGGCCCACGGCGCCCCCGGTTCCCCCACCGCCGAGCTCGCCGAGACGCTGATGACGGCGAGCGAGCCGGACGAAGTGGCTTGGTTCCGCGCGGACCTGGCGCACACGATGGAAATGGCCCGACGGCACCGCCCCATGGCGGACACGCTTTCCCCGGCAGCAACGGCAGCAACGGCAGCAACGGCGGCAGTGGCAGCACCGACAGCACTGGCACCACCGAATCCGCTCGTGCCCCTCCCCCTGCCACCGGCCGGACCAGATCCGCTCGCACCACCCCTGGCTCCGGCGGCAGAGC